>CALCUV010000312.1 GCA_937906765.1 uncultured Prevotella sp. | reverse complement strand
CAGCACGGAAATCCTTCATCGTGCCGTCGAAAATGACATACTTGCGGAGTTCACAGTCGAGCGCACCATTGTAAAGGGGTGTCTTGAGCGAGGGACGCATACCGATTTCGCGGAACAAGTCTTCCTTGTAAGAAATCACGTGTGCCTCGCCACCCTTAAAGGCATGCTTGAGGCGGTTGCCGAGTGTGCGATACACCTCATAGAGGTCTTCGGGTTTCAAACGCTCACCGTAGGGCGGGTTTGTAATCATAATCGCGGGTTGTGCGGGTTGCTCGAAATCACGAATATCGCGTTGCTGAATCACAACGAGATCCCCCACCCCAGCATTCTTTGCATTCGCACGCGCTGCCTCAACGGCACGCAAGTTCAAGTCATAGCCATAGAACTTATAGTCGCACTCACGCTCCTGTGAGTCGTCGTTGTAAATGCGGTCGAAAAGGTCGGCGTCAAAATCCTTCCACTTTTCAAAACCAAACTCCTTGCGGAACACGCCTGGATAGATGTTGCGCGCCATAAGGGCAGCCTCAACGAGCAGAGTTCCAGAACCGCAGAAGGGATCTACAAAGTCGCTCTGCATGTCCCAACCCGAGAGTTTTATCAAGCCTGCCGCGAGCACTTCATTGATAGGAGCTTCCACCGTAGCCACTCTGTAGCCGCGCAAGTGCAGACTTTCGCCCGACGAGTCGAGAGAGAGGGTTGCCGTGTCGCCAGCAATGTGCATGTTTAAGCGGATGTCGGGGTTGGAAATGCTGATGTTGGGACGGTCGCCCGTAGTGTCGCGGAAATAATCCACGATAGCGTCCTTCACCTTATAGGCTACGAATTTCGAATGACGGAACTCATCGGAATAGACCACCGTATCCACGGCAAACGTCGTATCATTGTCCAAATAATCTGCCCAGTTGATGGCACGCACCTCGTCATACACTTCATCAGCACTGCGCGCCTTGAAATGCTTAATGGGTTTGAGAATACGCACTGCCGTACGGAGGCAGAAATTTGCGCGATACATCATTTCCTTGTCGCCCGAAAACGAAACCATACGGCGACCGATTTGCACATTGTCCGCACCGAGTTCAATCAACTCTTGTGCCAACACTTCTTCAAGACCTTGGAAGGTCTTTGCGATGAGTTCAAATTGCATTGTGAATAATATCGTTATTTAACGTGCCCCATTTCACACCCGTAAAGAGAGAAAAAGCAGGGCACAAACTATTGCTAATTCCAAGAAGCAGCACGAAACGCCCGTGCACACCCCTTTCACGTTACAAAATTACAGAATTTTAACGGTACGAATCGCATAAAATCAGCATTCTTTTCTTTCAGAAAACAAGTTTTCGACCTTACCGAATGAATTTGTCACACCCACCAACGAAAATCTCTGCCATTCCCTGCCCCAATCGCCACTTTCGCACCACAAAAACACAACTCATTTTTAAACACATAGACAACCCTCTCACAAACCCTCAAATTAAGAATTTTAAGTAACAAAGAATTTAAATTTAGTCTCAAACTCGGAGCACAAAAAGAGACTTTGATTTCGGTATTTTGGAATTGCATGAAAAAAAATCTGAAATTTTAACATTAAAAATAGAGCATTGACACTATATGTCAAAAACTGTACAGAACTTTGCACTGTCAAACAAAAAGAACAGGGAATCCCGACCGAATCCTTCACTATCTCTTTCGGGCATCTCGTTCCCCCTCTCTTTTCCTTATGACAACACATTCTCATTCATTCAGATTATTAACTCAAACAAAATAAACTATGGAAAACACAGCAACTCTCTCCGCAAACTTCACCACAAAGGCCACTTCAGAGTTCTCAATCCTTGTCAGCCTTGCCACTCTTTACAGCCACCTTTTGGGCGAAGAAATCACCGCAAGCAAATTGCGCCACCTGCTTCACATTCAACTTGCGGGCGTCATGCTTCTTCCGCTCGCGGCGTGTAACATTGGCATGTTGCTCTTAGGCATCATCTGGTTTGCCTCTGCCCTTTACAGCGCTAAAACGGAATGGGAGAAGCACCAATAAGAAGGCGGTACATATATAAAGGACGCACAGACTCCAACCTGTGCGTCCTTTAATCTTTAATAGAAACCTGCGGATCATATCTGACTCCCGTCTGTGCTAATTTCTCAACAACTGGAGGTAAAATTCCAGAGCATGTTGCAATTCACTCAAGCAAATAAATTCGTCTGCCGTATGCGAACGCGCAGATTCGCCAGGTCCAAGTTTGAATGAGGGAAACGGCATCAGCGCTTGGTCACTCAGGGTGGGCGAACCGTAAGGCACGCCTCCGAGCGCCACACAGCGCTGAATGAGGGGGTGACTTTCGGGAATGGATGAGGAATTGAGGCGCGTGCTTCGTGCTTTCACGTCGGACGAAAGGTGCGCCGTGATTTCCTCCAACACTTGCTGGTTGGAGTAACATTCATTCGTGCGCACATCTACGACAAACGTGCACGCATCAGGCACAACATTATGTTGCGTTCCGGCACAGACTTGCGTCACACTCATCTTCACCGCCCCCAAGAGTGGCGAAACGCGCGCAAATTGATGGGTGCGCAACCATTCTATATCGGGAAGCGCTTTATAAATAGCGTTAACCCCTTCCTCGCGAGCGGCATGTCCTGACACGCCGTGGGCAGTGCAGTCCAACACCATCAGACCTTTTTCCGCAATAGCGGGATGCATGCCCGTGGGTTCGCCAACGATGGCCACGTCTATGGGAGGCAAGAGGGGCAAAGCGAGTTCTACGCCGTTGCGACCCGAAACCTCTTCCTCAGCAGAGGCTAAGTAAACAAGATTGTAGGGCAACTGTCCCTCGTCCTCCTTATTTAATTGCATGAAGGCGAAAAGCAGTGCCACGAGTCCGCCTCCGCAATCGTTCGCCCCGAGACCATAGAGGCGGTCTCCCTCAAGTGTGGGCACATGAGGTTGACGTGTCCATCCGCTTACGGGTTTTACGGTGTCGAGATGGGCATTGAGGAGCACGGTGGGGCGAGTTGGCAAAAACGTTTTGCCCACACACCACACATTGTTTACCTCACGCTGGGGGGAAAGTCCCTGTTCGCGCAAATACTGTTCGAGAGCATCTGCCTTTTGTGACTCTTCGCGACTAATGGCGGGGATACTGATGAGAGAAGATAAGAGATATTGCATACAAAGAGGTGATTTCCGTTTTTTGTTTTCCACAGGATGCCTGCAAAGTTGGTCAATTTGCTCGGATTGTTAAAAAAAATCAGCAACAAACTACCCTCAGATGCAGAAAAACCTATAACTTTGTCCAAAATATCCCTTGTTTAAGGGATTCAAACAAACTTACTCCGTAGGGTTACAATCCCCTACACCACTACATATGCTCAACAATTCACACTTCGCCACGCTCATTCAAGAACAAGCCGCCAAGTATGGCGAAACTTGCGTAATGTCTTACCGAGATTATGACTTAGACAAATGGATTCCCATTTCGTGGAACACATTTCTCGAAAAGCAAGTGCTGATGTGCCGTGCGTTGCTCGCTCATGGAGTTGAAGTGCAAGAACGTATAGGTGTATTTTCACAAAACAAACCAGAATGTTTGTTTGTTGACTTCGGAGCGTACGCCATTCGTGCGATAACCATTCCTTTCTTTGCCACAAGTAGCACAGCTCAAGTTTCCTACATGATTAACGATGCAGAAATTCGTTATGTCTTTGTTGGCGAACAACAGCAGTACGACACCATGATGGCGCTGGGCGACTCTTGCCCCACGCTGAAAAAGATAATTATTTTCGACCCCAAGGTGGTGCGTGCAGAGAGCGACACAACCTCCATTTATTTAGACGAATTCCTTGCCGTGACTGACCCCCCCTTCGACGCAGAACGCATTGTGCGTCAGAAGAGTGCGTTAGGAAAAGACATCGCTAACATTCTTTACACCAGCGGTACGACAGGACAGAGCAAGGGCGTTATTCTCACTCACGAAATGTACATTGAATGCCTCAGAGTAAACTCAAAGGCCGTTCCTATTCGTGAAGGCGACACGGCAATTAACTTTCTGCCCTTTGCTCACGTCTTTGAGCGCGCATGGTCTTATTGGTGTTTGGCAGAAGGACTGAAATTGGCCATTAACTTACGCCCGCTCGACATTCAAAAGTCGTTAACGGAGGTACATCCTAATTGTATGTGCTCTGTGCCTCGCTTCTGGGAAAAGGTATATCAGGGCGTGTTGCAAAAGATGGAGTCAGGTTCATTTATTCAGCGCATACTCATCAAAAATGCAATTGCCGTGGGTTCTAAATGCTGGTTGGAGTACACATCTAAGTGTTTGCCCATTCCCTGGTTGCTACGCATGCGCTACAAGTTCTATGACCGCACCATCATTCACTTACTCCGCAAGACCTTAGGTTTGGAAAATGCCTACTTCTTCCCCACGGCGGGTGCGGCAGTCTCTCCTGAGGTAGAAACATTCGTACATGCCGCGGGCTTGAATATGCTTGTGGGCTACGGACTCACGGAATCTACCGCAACGGTCTCTTGCGACGTCATCGGCAAACCTTTCACGAAGGGCAGTGTCGGACGCCTTGTCGAAGGTTTGGAATGTAAGTTCGGGGAAAATAATGAGATTCTCCTCCGTGGTAAGACCATTACTCCGGGTTACTATAACAAACCCGAGGAAACGGCAGCAGCGATTGACAAGGACGGATGGTTCCACACGGGAGACGCAGGTTATATGAAGGATGGTGAACTTTATCTTACCGAACGCATTAAGGATTTGTTCAAGACCTCAAATGGTAAGTATATTGCGCCACAAATGATTGAGTCGAAGTTAGTTCTTAACCGCTATAACACTCAGGCCGTGGTCATTGCGGACAAACGCAAATTTGTTTCTGCCTTGATTGTGCCCGACTATGCCTTGTTGCGCCAATATGCTGAGGAAAACGGGTTGGCATGTCAGACTCACGAAGAACTCTGTCAGCATCCCGAAATCCTAAAAATGATTCAGGAAAATATTGATGCCTTGCAACAAGACCTTGCTCCCTATGAAAAGGTAAAGCGCTTCACCCTCTTGCCCACACCTTTCACTATGGAGACAGGCGAACTCACCAATACATTGAAGATTAAGCGTCGCGTGGTTTACGAAAAGTATGCCGACATCATTGATGGCATGTATGCTGAATAAGGTGTAAGACAACACCCACACCAACTTACACCCACCCCCTAAAGCGCGACTCCGCAATATATGATAACGATTGAACAACTAAAAGAAGCAACAGAGCGCGTAGAGGCGCTCAATCGCTACCTCGATATTGACGCCAAAATTATTGAGCACGAGGAAGAATTGCTCCGCACTCAGGATCCCGGATTTTGGGATGACGCTAAGCGTGCCGAGGAGCAGATGAAGAAAGTAAAGGGACTTGAAAAGTGGATTAAGGGTTACCGCGAGGTTAAAACACTTGCCGATGAACTCGCCCTTGCTTTCGATTTCTATAAAGAAGAAATGGTTACGGAAGAAGAAGTTGACGAAGCCTACGCCAACACTCTCCGTGCGTTGGAAGAATTAGAACTCCGCAACATGCTCCGTCAGGAAGAAGACCCGATGGATTGCGTATTGAAAATTAACTCTGGCGCAGGCGGCACGGAGAGTCAGGACTGGGCGTCGATGTTAATGCGTATGTACATGCGCTATGCCGAAGCCAATGGGTATAAAGTCACTATCGTCAACCTCCAAGACGGTGATGAAGCCGGCATTAAGACGGTAACGATGGAGATTGAGGGTGACTCTGCCTATGGTTACTTGAAGAGCGAAAACGGTGTCCACCGCCTTGTTCGCGTTAGCCCTTACAATGCGCAGGGTAAGCGCATGACGAGTTTCGCTTCGGTATTCGTGACGCCCCTTGTGGATGACTCTATCGAGGTTTACGTAGATCCTGCCCGCATAAGCTGGGATACTTTCCGCTCTGGCGGAGCTGGTGGTCAGAATGTCAATAAGGTGGAAACGGGGGTGCGACTCCGCTACCAATATCAGGACCCTGACACGGGCGAAGAGGAAGAAATCCTCATTGAAAATACGGAGAGCCGTAAGCAACTCGAAAACCGTGAGAACGCCATGCGACTCTTGCGCTCACAACTCTACGACCGCGCTTTGCAGAAGCGTAAGGCGGCGCAGGCGAAGATTGAGGCGGGCAAGAAGAAGATTGAGTGGGGCAGCCAAATCCGTAGTTATGTCTTCGATGACCGACGCGTGAAGGACCATCGCACAGGTTATCAAACCAGTGACGTGGGTGGCGTAATGGACGGTAAGATTGACGGCTTCATCAAAGCATATTTGATGGATGAAGGTGGCACTGGTGTAGAATAATTCTATAGAGTACAACGAACAGAGTACAGAGTACAACTGACAGAGTACAGAGTACAACAACTTTTCGGATTATTCTCACGATCTAAAAACCTTTACACCTTAGAACCTCACAACCTCATAACCTATAAACCTAAAAACTTTAAACCTCATAACACTATGTCAAAACATCATCAAGCAAAGAAGGCAGCACGCCAGGCGAAGGAAGAAAAGAAAGCCATGAGAGTGCTTTTCGGAGTGATTGCTGTGTTGGTAGCCCTCAGTATTTTGGGACTTGCAACGGCTAGTTTGCTTTAAAATCACATCCGTGTTTGCCTAACGAACACTTAAGGGGAGATAGCAGCCATATCGGTGGTTGCTATACTCCCTTTTATTGTTTTAAGAAACGAAACTTTTCCACGTTAGTGGGTAATAGGCACGAGAATACAAGGTTTTACTCCCTCTCCCCCTTGCTCTCCCCTCCTCGTTAAACATTCACCGTTCCCAGTTAAACGTTAATCTTTAAACGTTAAACGTTCACCTTTAAACGTTTAGAAAAATGGCACTCGAAATAGAACGTAAATTCCTTGTCACTGGAGAATTTAAACACCTTGCAACAGAGCATTCGCGCATCATTCAAGGGTATATCAGCAGTCAGAAAGGCAGAACCGTGCGTGTGCGACTTCGCGACAAGCAAGGATTTCTCACCATTAAGGGACCGTCACTGAATGGCGGACTTTCGCGTTATGAATTTGAGAAGGAGATTACCTTTGACGAAGCCCTTTCGCTACTCCGCCTTTGCGAACCCGGAGTGATTAACAAGGAACGCTGGCTTGTGCCTGCGGGAAAGCACATCATTGAGGTGGATGAGTTTTTTGACGACAACGAGGGGTTGATTATGGCCGAAATTGAGTTGAACGACGAGAACGAAGCCTTTGAGCGCCCCGACTTCCTCGGACAGGAGGTGACGGGCGACCGACGCTATTACAATTCTTGCCTACGCGTGCACCCCTATAAGGAATGGAAGGACCTGCCAGATACTCCTTAAATAAAGGGGACGTTACACTCCCCAAACAAAACCTCAAATTGGGAAAATTCTTAGTAGCTTCAGACAAATTCTTAGTAACTTCGGACGCACTTTTAGTATTTGCGTTTGGCGTGCTTCAGATTTTGTTTTTCCAAGGTCTTACGCACCCTTGATTTTCCCTATTTTTCACACCGAAAAATCTATTATTCAAATTCATATATTACCATGAAAAAAACATTACTTACTGTAGTTTGCGGTTTCATGGCACTCATGCCTTTGGCTGCGCAAACTCCTTTTGTCAATCTTACGCCTAAGGCGAAGTTGATGTCAACGCCAACGGGCGAACTCCCACTCCCCGAGGGTTTTGTGGTAAACACCGCCAACCTTCCCGATAGTTTGGTCGCCGAAGCCACTAAGTTTGTGAACGCCATCAATGTGGCGACACCGCTTAATGCTGTTACGGCTACCGAAACCCTCCCCTCGCCACAGGGATGTGGCTGTAA
>CALCUV010000311.1 GCA_937906765.1 uncultured Prevotella sp. | reverse complement strand
CGAAGGTTATCCTGGCTGGAAGATGAATCCCAAAAGCGAAATTCTTCGCATCGCAACCGAAAGTTATCGCTCATTATATAATAAAGAGCCCAAAATCCTTGCCATTCACGCAGGACTTGAATGCGGACTTTTCAGCGAAAAATATCCGCAACTCGACATGATTAGCGTAGGTCCCACTCTTCGTGGTGTACACTCACCTGAAGAACGTTTGCACATTCCTTCTGTGAAGATTGTTTGGGACCATTTGCTTGACATTTTAAAGCGCGCGTAGTATAATAAATTATAAAAGGAGAAATGAGAAAGGAGAAATGAGAAAGTGCCATGCGGTGCGGTATTACAGTCCGCAGGGTCTTTCTCATTTCTCATTTCTCCTTTCTCATTTTCCATTTCTCCTTTTTCCTTTCTCTTTTTCCAAAACTATGGACATCATCCATTTGCTTCCCGATTCCGTAGCCAACCAAATTGCCGCCGGCGAGGTGATTCAGCGCCCCGCTAGTGTGGTGAAAGAATTGGTTGAAAATGCTATTGACGCTGGGGCAACCTCCATACAAATTCATATTGTCGATGCCGGAAAAACCATCATTCAGGTTATTGACAACGGGAAAGGCATGAGCGAAACCGACGCACGCATGGCCTTTGAACGTCATGCCACCTCGAAAATACGCACTGCCGACGACCTCTTCACGCTCCAAACCATGGGATTCCGCGGAGAGGCTTTGCCGTCTATTGCTGCCGTGGCGCAAGTTGAATTACGCACACGATTGGCAGGCAATGACTGTGGCACGTGCATACAAATCGAAGGATCGAAGATTACCAACAGTGAGGTCATCATGTGTCCGCAAGGTGCTAACTTCATTGTAAAAAACTTGTTCTTCAATATCCCTGCGCGCCGTAAGTTTCTCAAATCCAACCAAACAGAACTCAACAACATCCTGCAGGAATTTGAACGCATCGCGCTGGCTCACCCTAACATCACCTTCTCACTCAATCACGGCGACAGCCAACTCTACAACCTGCGCCCCCAGAACTTTCACCGACGCATCATCGACCTTTTTGGCAAACGCTATGAGAAATTGCTCGTGCCCGTTGCCGTAGAAACATCATTAGTAACCATCAACGGCTTCGTCGGTCTTCCCTCAAGCGCCAAGAAAAAAGGGTGTGCACAATTCTTCCTCACCAACGGTCGCTTCATGCGCCACCCCTATTTTGCGAAAAGCATCATCTCCGCCTTCGACCGCCTTATTGCCGAAGGCGACCAAGTGCCCTTCTTCATCAACCTTACCGTTGACCCCGCGAAATTAGATGTAAATATCCACCCTCAAAAGACGGAAATCAAATTTGAGGACGATGTGGCCATTTTCCAAATCCTTCAAGCGGCCGTAAGAGAAACCTTAGGGCGTCACAATGCAGTTCCCAGCATTGATTTCGACACGGAAAATCGCCCGGACTTTCCAGGCATGGGAAGTATGGCGAACGGTGACGACACTCCGCTTTTCACCGCCCCC
>CALCUV010000310.1 GCA_937906765.1 uncultured Prevotella sp. | reverse complement strand
AACCAAAAATAAGCGGTTGCCTCACGCGAGGCAACCGCTTATTTTCGTTAGTTATAGCTACCAGAGCGACACTTCAAAACTGCTTTTGCGCAGAATTACGCCAAAGCCAATTCTACCACCTTATCTACGGCAGCATTGAGACCTTCTACGTCCTTACCACCGGCAGTAGCGAAGTGGGGAGCGCCACCGCCACCACCCTTGATGAGTTTTGCGGCTTCGCGAACGAGATTGCCTGCGTTGAGGCCCTTATCTGCAATGAGATTCTTGGAAATCATTACCGTGAGAAGGGGTTTTCCTTCGTGGCTTGTGCCGAGTACGCAGAGCATATTGTCAGGCATTATTCCTGAAAGTTGGAATGCGAGGTCCTTAGCGCCTTCGGGGGTTACCATCGTGGGCATTACGGACTTTACAACCTTAATGTCGCCCATCTGTTCCACCTTTTCTACCAACTTTTCGCGAATCTGAAGGAGGCGTTCCTTCATCTGTGCTTCCACTTGCTTGCGGAGTTCGGCGTTTTCGTCAAGTGTCTTCTTGAGAGCGGCTACTACGTCCTTGGCATTGAGGAATTGGCGAATGCCGTTGAGCATGTCTTGCTGTGCATAGAGGCTTTCTTCTGCCGCTGCGCCAGTAATGGCTTCGATACGGCGAACGCCTGCTGCCACACTGCTTTCTGAGATGATGCGAATGAGACCGAGGCAACCTGTACTCTTAGCGTGGCAACCACCACAGAATTCTACGCTGTCGCCAAACTGAACCACGCGCACGCGGTCGCCATACTTTTCGCCGAAGAGGGCAATTGCGCCGAGTTGCTTGGCGTCTTCGATGGCCATATCACGGTGATCCTGGAGGGGAAGATTCTCACGGATGCGACGGTTTACGATGCGCTCTACTTCACGAAGCTCTTCAGCAGTCACCTTTTGGAAATGTGAGAAGTCGAAACGGAGATAGTCGGGCGTAACAAGCGAACCCTTTTGCTCAACATGCGTACCGAGCACTTCGCGGAAGGCTTGGTCGATAAGGTGAGTCGCTGTGTGGTTGGCTTCACACGCACGGCGTGCTTCAACATCCACACATGCCATAAACTCTGCCGAAGGATCCTTGGGGAGTTGCTTTGTGATGTGGATGGGAAGGTTATTCTCGCGCTTTGTGTCGATAATGGTGATGGTTTCTGCCTCATTGCAGAGCACACCTTTATCACCGACCTGACCACCCATCTCTGCGTAGAAAGGAGTTGTGTCAAGCACGAGTTCGAAGAACTTTTGCTTCTTCTGCTCTACCTCACGATAGCGAAGGATACGGCAAGTGTGTTCCGTAGTGTCCCAACCCTTGAATGTAGTTTCGCCTTCTGCGAGCACCACCCAGTCACCTGTTTCTACGGCTGCGGCATTGCGGGCGCGCTGTTTCTGTTCTTCCATCTTTTCAGCAAACTTCGCTTCGTCAACAGTAAGACCCTGTTCGCCGCAGATGAGCTGTGTGAGGTCGAGAGGGAAACCGTAGGTGTCGAAAAGCGTAAATGCTTTTTCGCCATCGAGAACGGTGTTACCCGCCTTCTTAGTTTCAGCGATGAGTGATTCAAGAAGGTTGATACCAGTGGCGAGTGTGCGGAGGAAACTTTCTTCTTCTTCCTTCATAACGCGAGAGATGAGCGTTTCCTGAGCAGTGAGTTCGGGATAAGCCTCACCCATTTCAGAAACAAGCGTAGGAATGAGCTTATACATGAAAGCTTCGCGCTGGCCTAAGAAGGTATAAGCGTAACGAACGGCACGACGGAGAATGCGGCGAATCACATAACCTGCCTTAGCATTTGAAGGCAACTGACCATCTGCGATAGAGAAAGAAATGGCACGGAGGTGGTCAGCAATAACGCGCATAGCCACGTCAACCTTTTCGTCCTTGCCGTAAGCATAACCCGAATATTCGCCAATCTTCTTAATGATGGGTTGGAAAACGTCAGTATCGTAGTTAGAACGTACTCCCTGCATCACCATGCAAAGGCGTTCGAAGCCCATGCCAGTGTCAATTACTTTTGCGGGAAGTTCTTCGAGTGAACCGTCTGCCTTACGGTTGTATTGCATAAATACGAGGTTCCAGATTTCAATCACCTGGGGGTTGTCCTTATTTACAAGCGAAGCACCAGGCACCTTTGTCTTTTCTTCTTCAGGACGGATGTCGATGTGAATTTCAGAGCAAGGACCGCAAGGACCTGTATCACCCATTTCCCAGAAGTTGTCCTTCTTGTTACCATTAATAATATGGTCGGGAGTGAAATACTTTGACCAGATTTCAGCTGCCTCGTCGTCGCGACTGAGTCCGTCATCCTCAGCACCTTCAAAGACTGT
The DNA here is from genome assembly GCA_937906765.1 of uncultured Prevotella sp. Lineage (GTDB taxonomy): Bacteria > Bacteroidota > Bacteroidia > Bacteroidales > Bacteroidaceae > Alloprevotella. The sequence goes on along the minus strand of CALCUV010000310.1, from coordinate 208 downwards.
AACGTAAAGGTTCTTAGGATCAATGCCGAGTGTGTTTACAAGATATTCGTATGCCCAAGTAATCGCTTCCTTCTTAAAGTAGTCGCCGAAACTCCAGTTTCCAAGCATTTCAAACATGGTGTGGTGGTAGGTGTCGTGACCTACTTCTTCAAGGTCGTTGTGCTTACCGCTTACGCGCAAACACTTTTGTGAGTCGGCCTTACGGCGA
>CALCUV010000309.1 GCA_937906765.1 uncultured Prevotella sp. | reverse complement strand
ATGATTGTCTTTTAATAGAATCATATCGAACAAACCTATGCGATGATTGCAACCACCGCCAATCTTCACAGCTTGCTTTTCCAACATACGCATTCCCGGAGTTGTTTTTCTTGTATCCAGCACGCGTGTCTTTGTTCCTTCAAGACGCTCAACATACTTATTGGTCATAGTGGCAATGCCACTCATACGCTGCATGATGTTAAGCATGAGGCGTTCTGTCTGCAATAGTGACCGCACCTTGCCTGTGACAATCATTGCCACATCGCCCTTCTTAACCTTTGCTCCGTCGTTTATGAATACTTCAATCTGCATTGTCGGGTCAAAGCGATGAAAGACTTTCTTTGCCACTTCAATACCGGCAAGTATTCCGTCTTCCTTAATAAGCAGTTGTGACTTTCCCATTGCATCTTCCGGAATGCAACAAAGTGTTGTGTGATCACCGTCACCGATATGACCGGCGCCCGCTTCACTTACGCGCAAGTCTAAGGTTTATACCGCTCCTGAGACTGCCACTTTGGAGCGTTCGCTTGAGATGGATTTGCATGCACATCCCGATGTGATGAGCGTCATTGCCTCAGTGATGATTGACGAAGAAACGTTTGACCCCGCAAATGTCACCATTGCCGCTTTCTGCGGTGAAGCATGTCGTGGCGTTTCGGAAGTTGTGGACGGCAAGTTCTATATCAATGTTCACGGAGTGGCGAACGATGAAATTCGCTTCGCGTTGCTCAATGCAGCAGGTGAGGAAATCCGAATGAGTGAGCGCCTGACATTCGTGCCTCTTAGGATTGTGGGCAGTCATCATGAACCTTATGTGCTCCACCCAGATGCTTCTACTGCCGTTATGCCGTTAGTGGGCGTCACTCCCGTGAAGGTGAGTTATTTCAATTTGAGCGGTCAGCAAATTTCACAACCACAGTCGGGCTTCTACCTCCAACGCACCACTTATTCTAACGGATATGTGCAGACGAGGAAGGTGATGAAGTGAGGGTGAAAGGGGAATGGTGAAAGGTGAATGGTGAACGATGAACGGTTAACGGTGACCGAAGAGGCTGGCGCAGTGCTATCACTCCGCATGGTCTTTAACCTTTCACCTTTCACCGTTCCCATCCCGTTCACAATTTCCCTTTTTCTTCCTCATCTATTTGCTCGGTATGAAAGAATAATCTACCTTTGTATGCGTAAAAGTGAACATTATGGCAGACTCTTTAAAATACCGATTGACGAGTGGCAAACCCTCGAAGGGGAGTTACTACGTTCGCAATGTGCTGAAGAAACTGGTGCCCTCATGCTTCTGTCGCATGAAGGCGCGACGCATGTTGAAGCAATTAGAAGTTCATCCCGACAAGGAGTATATCCTTGACCGCGTAAATTATTACAACACGCTCACGGCGCCTTTCGAACTCCCCGCCGAGACTTGGCACGAGCGCAATGGAGGTATCTATCATTTCCTTGACCGCGTGGATCAGTTTAAACTCTCCACCTTCCACTCGGCATATTATTTCGATTTCCGCGACGCCATTCGCTGGTTCCGCCCGTCGTGTCGCGCCGCCTACGTTCCAGGTGACGTTTACTTCACACCCAAAGCGCCTGCTTTTGTCAAGAGTCGCTTGTTGAGCGATACGAACCAGAATTCCGTGGTGCTCAAACTGGATAAGTGGCGCCACTTTATGTGGGTGAACGATTCCAAACCCTGGGCGGAGAAAATGGATAAGGTCATCTTCCGCGGGAAAATCCGTTGGAGTCGCCAGCGTACGCAGTTCCTTGAAATGTACTTTGGGCATCCCATGTGTGATTGTGGAGTCGTAGGAAATGAAGAAGTAAATCCCGAATGGAAGACTCCGAAGAAGACGATTCGCGAACACTTGGACTACAAATTTATTATGGCGCTCGAGGGTAACGACGTTGCTACGAACTTGAAGTGGGTGATGTCGTCAAATAGCCTTGCCGTAATGCCCCGCCCAACTTGCGAAACGTGGTTTATGGAAGGCAGATTGGTGCCTAACGTGCATTACGTAGAAATCAAGTCTGACCTTTCCGACCTTGAGGAACGCATGAATTATTACATCTCTCATCCCGATGAGGCCCAGCGTATTATCGATAACGCGCATGAGTTTGTGCGTCAGTTTATGAACGAAGAACGCGAACAACTCATCCAGTTCCTCGTGGCCGAAAAATACTTGCGCCTTTCGGGGCAACAGGCTTTGTAATGTAACATCCATTTAATGCGTTTTTAAAACCAAATTTACAACCGCAATTTAATAAAAGAGGGAGTGTCCAAAAAAGACACTCCCTCTTTCTTATCATGTTGTTTTAATCAAGTATTATTGCTTAATCTGTAAATGATTGTTGGAAATGTTTATTCTTTTACCATTTTCATACACAAATCCATTTTTATCTATTGTGATAATTCCAACTGTCTTTTTTGCATGACAATTAGGGCATAATACAAGTAGGTTGTCAATGTTTTCTCCTCCACCTTTTGACTTCTCTATTATATGATCAACTTCTATTATCCATCTCTTTTGTCCATTTTGATTAATATAATATTGGGAGAAACCACAAATTTGACAGGTGTGATTTTCTAAGATGGCTATTCTTTCTTTTTGCTTCTTGCTTTCGTGTCTTTGGTAAACCTCTTTTGTGACGTAGTAAAATTGATTTTCATAGTCCATAAAATCTTTGGCCTCTTGATATATAACGTCTAAAGGTTTGTTGTTTATCTCTTCAATATAACTTTCATCAAGTTCATTAGGTATAAAATATTGGGTAATATCTATATCATTATTACCTGAATGATATAAATAATATCTATTTCCTGCATATTTTACCCTCACATGATGATAGTCGTTTTTCTTGTCAAAGTCTGCATATTCTGCATATTCTAATAACAAAGTGATAGGCAGAATGATAATGCCATTATGTGATATAGTAAAAGATACTTTGACTACCCCTCTTTTATACAACTCCAAGATGTGAAAGGAGTACCAATAGATACTTTTTTCCTTATATGGTTTAGAATTCTTAAAGTAAATGGTTTCTTTATTTTCTGTTGTATATATTCTTCTTCTGGAGTCAATTTTTTTTGTGGGTTTTTCTCCCTTTGGAAACAATCTACATACTTGATCAAAATCTAGGTATTCATTCTTAGCCATTTTATTTTTAATTGTTTAGTGATTATCAAATTGTATTTACCAACTTCATCTTTTGACAAACCTATTATTGCCTATCCTAATATTTTATGCTTGCAATTTAGTATTTTTTTTAATTCAATCCTATTATTGGTTGGATAAAACTTTTCTTTTATCTTATAAAACCTCCATTGGGGTGGGAGTTCATAGTGGATGGAAGAGCATTTATGCTAATGTTAGGAGTAATATTTGTTGCTTTTATACAGTTTAACCTAACATTGTCATACGTTGCTTTTGGGTAACAAGAGAGTCTTTGATTACCACGCTTTCATGTGTGCCAATTTGAGTTTTAAGAGTCTTTGGTTTCCCTTATAAAATATGAAGTTGTTATAACGGAGATGCGTTCTATGCTAATTAAAATTGCTTGCTAATCTTATGATTCTAGACTGATAACACAAATAAACAAAGAGGAAGTATCACTCGATACTTCCTCTTTGTTTATTTGTGCGCCTGATAGGACTCGAACCTACACATCTCGCGATACCAGATCCTAAGTCTGGCGCGTCTACCAATTTCGCCACAGGCGCTTACGGGGTGCAAAGTTACACTCTTTTTTTGAACTGCCAAACTTCGAGGGGATTTTTTGAGTGTGCGGGGGTGCATGCCTTGTGTTAGGGTGGGGAGGGAGTGTGGTTAAAGTGGCGCTTTTTAGGATATTGACGTTTAGGGGGTTAGAAGAGGCGATACAGTTTGAGAGTTTGGAGATTTTTAAAGTAACATTGTGCGCGCAAAGTTACTAACTCGAGCCACAATTTGAGGTTGAATTTTTCGCGTTACAGATGGGGGAGGGGAAAATATGCTTGTGTGATTGGGTGATAGGGATAAAAAATAAGGGAAGTGAGGGTGAATTTTCGGAGTTGGAGAGGGTGGAGTAGGAGATTTTTATTTAATTTTGTGGTAAATTAGAATAAGTCTTGTTATGAGCGACGAAACTAAAGACCTTCAAGAAGAGATTGAGGCAGTAGAAGATACGCAGACGGAAGCACATTCAAGTTATGTTCCTGCATCAGGAAATGGCGAAGATGTGCGCCATCAATTGACGGGCATGTACCAGAATTGGTTTCTGGACTATGCCTCTTACGTGATTCTTGAGCGTGCGGTCCCCCATTTGGGAGATGGACTGAAACCTGTGCAACGCCGCATCTTGCATACGATGAAAAGAATGGACGATGGGCGTTACAACAAGGTGGCAAATATTGTGGGTGAAACAATGAAGTTCCACCCTCATGGTGATGCCTCTATTGCTGATGCGCTTGTTGGTCTTGGACAGAAGGATTTGTTAATCGATTGTCAGGGAAACTGGGGAAATATCCTCACGGGCGATGATGCGGCGGCGCCTCGTTATATTGAAGCGCGCCTTTCGAAGTTTGCGCTCGACGTCATGTTCAACCCCAAGACTACGGAGTGGAAGTTGTCCTACGACGGACGTAACAAGGAACCCATCAGTCTTCCCGTGAAATTCCCGCTCTTGCTTGCGCAGGGTGCAGAGGGTATTGCCGTGGGGCTTTCCTCAAAGATTCTCCCCCACAACTTTGGTGAACTTTGTGAGGCAGCAATAAGTTATCTGAATGGGGAAGACTTTAAACTTTATCCTGACTTCCAAACGGGCGGTCTTATAGACGTAAGTAAATATAATGACGGAGGACGTGGCGGTAGCGTACGAGTGCGCGCAAAAATAGAAAAGAGAGATAACAAGACGCTTGCCATAACTGAAATTCCTTACGGAAAAACTACGGGCACGGCACAGAAGCAGAGCGCCTTTATTGATAGTATCCTGAAGGCGGCTGAGAAGGGGAAGATTAAGGTACGTAAGGTGGAAGATATGACGGCGGCAAATGTCGAAATCTTAGTACACCTCGTTCCTGGAACTAGCTCTGACAAAACTATCGATGCCCTTTACGCATTTACTGATTGTGAAATTAGCATTTCGCCTAATTGCTGCGTAATTGACGATAAGACGCCCCGCTTTTTGGGAGTTAGCGATGTGCTGAAATCTTCGGTGGACAGCACGAAGTATCTCTTGCAACGCGAACTTGAAATCCGCCGTGGCGAACTTTTAGAAAGTCTTCACTTTGCATCACTTGAACGCATCTTTATCGAAGAGCGCATTTATAAGGATAAAGCCTTTGAAAATGCGAAGTCAGTTGACGCCGCTTGTGAGCATATTGATGAGCGCCTTACGCCTTACTATCCGAAGTTGATTCGTGAGGTGACGAAGGATGACATTCTCCGTCTGCTCGAAATTAAAATGGCGCGCATCTTGAAGTTTAACAAGGACAAGGCGGATGAACTCATTGCCAAGATGAATGCCGAAATTGAGGGCATCAATCGTGACCTCAACAACATGACGGAAGTAACGTGCAATTGGTTCCGGCTGATTCACGAAAAATATGCTTCGCAACATCCGCGCCGCACAGAGATACGCTCCTTCGACACTATTGAAGCCTCAAAGGTTATTGAGGCCAATGAAAAACTTTATATCAACCGCGCCGACGGATTTATTGGCACCAGCCTTAAGAAGGATGAGTTTGTGAGCAACTGCTCAAACATCGATGACGTCATTATTTTCTATCGCGACGGAACGTATAAGGTGACGCGCGTTCAGGAAAAGGTGTTTGTGGGTGAAACAACGCGCTCGAAGGCTGAGAAGAAGAAGGCTGAGATTATCCATATTGCCGTCTTCAAACGCAATGACACTCGCACGATTTACAATCTCGTTTACCGCGATGGTAAGGATGGGCAATACTTCATCAAACGCTTTAACGTCACAAGCATAACCCATGACCGCGAATACGACGTTACGACGGGCGCGGCGGGAAGTAAGGTGCTTTACTTCACGGCCAATCCCAATGGGGAGGCAGAAGTGATTAAGGTGACGCTTAAGCCGAATGGCAAACTCAAGAAGATTCTCTTCGATCGTGATTTCTCGGAAATTATGGTTAAGGGTAAGCAGTCGAGAGGCAATTTGCTTACGAAGAATGAGATTCATAAGATTACGCTCAAGTCGCAAGGCGGTAGCACATTGGGAGGTCGTCAAGTGTGGTTCGATCATGATGTGCAACGTTTGAATTACGACAATCGTGGGGAGTTTTTGGGTGAGTTCCATAGCGATGATAGCATCCTTGTTGTGCTTACGAATGGTGAATTTTATACTACGAATTTCGACGTCAACAATCACTACGAGCAAAACATCTTGCGCATTGAGAAATTTGACGAACAAAAGGTGTGGACAGCCGTACTCTTTGACGCCGATCAGCAAGGTTTCCCCTACATAAAGCGCTTTACGATGGAGCGCACCTCAAGCAGTCGCCACCAATCCTTTGTTGGTGAAAATCCCAAGACGGAACTCCTCCTGGTGACTGACACTGTTTATCCCCGCATTCTCGTTACGCATGGCGGAGCAGACTCCTTCCGCGAACCCATCGAGATTGACGCCGAACAGTTTATCGGAGCAAAGAGTTTCAAGGCAAAAGGAAAGCGCATTACGACACTCGAAGTGGCCAGCGTTCAGGAATTAGAACCCACGCGCTTCCCAGCGCCGAAGGAGGATGACAGACCTACAGACACGGATGTGCCCACTTCCGAAGAAGAAACTGATGAAAATCCCAATGACGTAAGAGATGAACTCATCGGGCAATTACATTTTGATTTAGAATAGTTAAGAGATGGTCGTAGGTTTTTCAGGTTGTAGCGTTCTTCAGTGCTTTGTCGGCAATGCTAAAAGGCGTTCCAACATCTCAACCTCTACCTCAAATCTCATAACCTCATAACCTTATTACCTCTCAATGACTTCACTTCATATTATAACCCCAGTTAAGGACAGCATTGACTCAACGCTTGAGACGGTGCGCGCTATTAAGGCGTCGGCAATCAGTGTGCCTCACACATATACTATATATAATGACTTCTCAACCTCTGAAAACACCAAGCGTTTGGAAGCTGCGAGCAAGGAATTGGGATTCACGCTCGTGAATCTCAGTGATTTGACCACACATCCCTCGCCCAATTATCTCTTGGTGCTTCAGCGCGTTCAGCAAGAGTGTATTGAGCGTGATGCCGCCATGCTTATTGTCGAGAGCGACGTAGTTGTTGCGCCCCACACGCTTCAAGGTCTTTACGATGGCGCAAAGAGTCATGAGAATTGCGCAATCGCGGCGAGCGTAACCGTAAATGATGCGGGCGAAATCAATTATCCTTACGAATATGCCAAGGGTAAGGAAAATCAGGTCGTTGAGGAGAAGAAGCACCTCAGTTTCTGTTGCTCGCTTCTCACTCCCGAATTCCTCCGTCGCTTTGATTTTCATGAATTGAACCCTGAGAAGAATTGGTTTGACGTAACCATTTCTCACAAGGCCTTGGAGATTGGCATGAAAAACTACCTCTTCACCAACCTCCCCGTAATCCATCGCCCCCATCAGAGTCGCCCTTGGAAGCAGTTGAAGTACAAAAATCCTCTGAAGTATTATTGGATTAAGTGGACCAAAGGTTTTGACAAGATTTAGTCAAATTAAGAGGTGTGCATTATGAAAAAAGTAGTTACAACCCCAGAGTTTGCCGACCAACACGACTTCATTGCTTCGCTACCCGAACGCTTTGAGCGCGGGGAGGGAAAGATTATTTACAATGGGCGTAACCAGTTGCGCGAATTTACGAACAACGGGGTGACCATGGTGGTAAAATCCTTTTGTCTCCCGAAGTTTATCAACCGCATTGCTTACGGATTCCTGCGCTCCTCAAAGGCGCAACGTTCTTGCGAATATGCCCAACTTTTGTTGAGTAAGGGCATTGCCACTCCCGCACCTATTGGCTACGTGACGGAACGTAATGGACTGCTCTTCGGACGTAGTTATTACGCTTCAGTGAAGTCGGATTACACGCATAACTTTTATGACGCCGTACAACCCGGAGTTGCCAACCGAGATAAGTATCTCGTAGCCGTAGCTAAGACTACCGCCCGCCTTCATGAGTGTGGTTTCCTTCACAAAGACTATTCCGCAGGCAACATTCTCCTTCGTGAACTCCCCGATGGCACAATTCGCGTTGAAATAATAGACCTCAACCGCATTCGTTTCCGCAAAATCAGTCTTGATGAAGGGTGCAAAAATTTTGAGCGCCTGCCCATGAACGAAGATATCGTTAGCGTCATGGCGCCTCCTTATGCTGAGGCGCGCAAGTTAGACGTTGCGCAATGTCAGAGTGCCCTCAACACGTATAACACTTACAAAATATAACCCAAGGTTCTACCTCATGAACTACATTCTCAAAACGCTACGCGCTATAGCCGAAGTGCCCCGCTTCTTTTGCCGTCCGCGCCAACCTCGCCTTATCATGACGCTGCTCGTGAAAAACGAAGAGGCGATGATAGAGCGTAACTTGCAATTTCATAAGCAAATGGGCGTTGACGGATTTATTGTTACCGACAACAATTCGTCGGACGGCACCATGCGCATCCTTGAGAAGTACAAGCTGAAGGGATGGATTCTTGAAATCATCGAAGAGAAGGCCACGGGTTACGAACAGAAGCGCTGGGTGGACCGAATGGTGGAGAAGGCCAAGCGGGATTACAAGGCCGACTGGATTATTAATGCCGACGCTGACGAATTTTGGTACGCCCGTTCGGGGAGTTTGAAGAACGAGCTCTCAGCAACTCGTGCCAATGTCGTACGCTGTCCGTGGCAAAACATGTTTCCCGAAGACGGACTCCCTTTTTGGAAATGGACACATCACGTTTGCCCCGTGCCCGATTACGCCCCCTACGACCTTTCTCCCTATGCCATTTACGAGCGTCGGAATAAGAAAGTGGCACATCGCGCCGACGGCTACATACAAATATCTATGGGCAACCACAAAGTGGCTATGTTCCCCCGCCGAACGATATGGAGCGAGGATATTGTGATTTACCACTTCACCATTCGCGGACGCCAGCAATTTATTGACAAGATGGTGCAAGGCGGTCGCGAACTTGAGAAACACGAAGGCAAACACGGCGGACGCCATTGGCGCTACTTCTATGACATTTACAAACAAGGAAAATTAGAAGCCGAATACGAACGCGTCATTGGCTTAAATTCCTACGACAAACTCTGTCGCGATGGTTACATCAAGGAATGCCCGTCCCTGAGTGAACTGTTAAAGGAAAAAATATAACTCGCTATCCTATATAATATAGGCATCATACCCCCTCCCTGCCAAAGGCGGTACTCTCCCTATCTTAAGGGGAGAGCGCCGTGCGGAGGATATATTACTCTGTCAATCTTTCAAATTTGCTCAATTATTTGTGATGTTGAGTAGTTTTTAACGGAAGCATCTAACTACGCTCTCCCCTTAAGTTAGGGGGAGTACCGCGTAGCGGGGAGGGGGTATGTTGAAGAACTCTTATGTAATCTTCTTTACAATTACCTTATTAGAAGACTTATCTCCATGCGATTGATAAAAATGATTGGCGGATTGGGCAATCAAATGTTCATTTACGCCTTTTACCTTCAAATGCGCAAGCGCTTTCCAGGCACGCATCGACCTTTCTGATATGCGCCACTATCATGCGCATAATGGGTACGAATTAGACCGAGTGTTTGGCATTTCTGACCGTGAGTTTTGCATCGCAAAGCCCTTGAAGAAGGTGCTTGAATTCCTTTTCTTCAAAGTCATTTTGGAGCGCAAGCAAAACCTTGAGACCATGGAAGCGTTCACGAAGTCTTACGCTTACCCCTTCCTCTACTTCAAGGGTTTCTATCAGTCGGAGCGCTTCTTCAAGGACGTTGAGAGTGAAGTGCGTCAGGCATTTGCTTTCGACATGACCAAAGCAAATGCCGAGAGTCAGACTCTTGCTCAACAGATTCAAAAAAATCCTCACGCCGTTTCCTTACACGTGCGCCGCGGTGACTATATGGAACCCAAGTTCTACAAACGCTACGGCACAGTGTGCTCACAGGCCTACTTCCAACGTGCTGTAGAAATGATGCTTGCTCAAGTACCACAGGCGCATTTTTACATCTTCTCAGATGATGTAGAGTGGGTGCAACAAAACTTACGCTTGCCCCGCGCTACGGTTGTTTCTTGCAACCGAGGATCAGACTCCTGGCAGGACATGATGCTCATGAGCCTCTGCCGTCACAACATAATTTGCAACAGCACTTTCTCATGGTGGGGCGCATGGCTTAATGCCAACCCCGAGAAGCGCGTAATTGCTCCTTCGCGTTGGTTGGCGGACACGGATATGCCCTACATCATTCCCGAAACGTGGATAAAGGTTTAAAGAGAACCTTTTTACGACCCCTCTAATTTAGTTTCAGACATCACTGACTTTTACCCCCAGAACAAAGCCTAACTTAGGCGAAATTAAGAGTAACTTAAACGTAATTTAGTTACTTATAGTTTTTCCTAAAAGTGCTTTTGTTTTTCGTGTGTCGAAAATGCGTGTGGACATCACTCATTTTCCTCCGCTTCAAGGGGTAATTGTAATTTCACTTATAGTATTCTTCCTTGCTATGACAAAAACAGCACTGCTTGTCATTTACAATCACCGTTTTGACAAGAACATTCCCCGCATTGACAAACTCTATGAAGGTCGCTTCAGCGATGTTTATCATATCGTTCCCTTCTACGACGGCACGCAGAAGAATGTCATTCCCGTTTATGACTCCTCTTTCCAGTTTCAAGGTTATATCAGTCAGGCCTATGCCCAACTGCGCGACAAGGGATATACGCATTATTTTGTCGTAGCCGATGATATGATAATCAATCCCGCTCTTGATGAGAACAATTACCTCGAGCGCATCGGATTGGGTGAGCACGATTGCTTCTTGGATTACATCCTTGTGCTTCAGGAACTCAAAGAGGCGTGGCGCCAAACCGAGGCGATGGCCTACAAAGTGAATCTTCGTGGGGTGGAAGTTGAGAAGGTGCTCCCAAGTAGGGAAGCGGCCGAAGCACGTTTCGCACAGTACGGACTCCCTACGGGGCCCATCCCCGTACGTCCCATGTTCGACCGTCGCTTGCGCTTTATTTTTAAGTATATGCAAAACATCAAGCGCCGCAATTTGGACTATCCCCTCCTCGGAGGTTATTGCGACATCCTTGTGCTTACCTCTGACATGATGGATAAATTCTGTCTTTATTGCGGAGCTTTTGCGGCAACGCGCCTCTTTGCTGAATTTGCCATTCCTACGGCCATGATTCTTGCTTCCGATAATGTAAAGACAAGTAAGGATACCTTGCTGGGCGGTACAGCACTTTGGAGCAAGGAAGATAAAGCCTTTCTTGAGGCTTACAATGGAAGTCTGCAAGCGCTTATTGACGATTTCCCCGCAGACAAACTATTTTATCACCCCATTAAACTCTCACAATGGAAATAAAGCAACGTATAGCCGTCATAGGTGGCGGAGTTTCGGGCTTAAGTATCGCTCGCATTTTGGGTGCTCAGCATGATGTGACCGTCTTTGAGGCTGACGCGCGTCCCGGAGGCATGATAAAGTGCGACCGAGTGGAGGGCAATCTTTTTCATCGCACAGGCGGACACGTCTTTAACACCAAGCGCGCAGATGTAGCACGTTGGTTTTGGGCGCGTTTCAATCGCGAGGCGGAGTTTACCAAGGCCTTGCGCCAATCCGTGATTTCCCTGGACGGCAGTTTGGAAGTGCCTTACCCCATTGAGAATAACGTTTATCGCCTTCCCGCTGAGGTGCAACAATCTTGCATTGCCGACTTTCTAAAAATGGCTCGCGAGGGCTACGGTGAACCTGAAAATTTTGCAGACTTCTTGCGCCTCCGTTTTGGTGACACGCTCTATCGCCTCTATTTTGAACCCTATAATAATAAAGTGTGGCGTCGTGACTTGCGTCAGATTCCCCTCTCATGGCTTGACGGAAAGTTGCCTATGCCTACCGTAGCCGAAATCCTCGCCGCCAACTTCTCGCGCGCCGAAGAGCGCCAGTTTGTTCACAGTTCCTTCTTCTATCCCCTCAGTGGCGGTTCGCAATTCATAGCAGACCGTTTGGCAGAAGGGTTAGACATTCGTTTCAACGCCCGAGTGGAACGCATGGAGCGCACTGAGACAGGGTGGAGCGTAGAAGGGCAACATTTTGACGCTGTTATCTTCTGCGGAAATTTGAAGCAGTTGCCCGCCATGACGAGTGGCATTCTTGCTGACGCAGAAGTGCAGGGCATCAACGCTCTTGAGGCACACGGCACAACCGCTGTCTTCTGCGAAATCGAGAAAAACAATCACAGTTGGATATATCTCCCCGACGCGCGCCACGAATCCCATCGCATTATCTGCACAGGCAATTTCTCGCCCGCGAATAATGCTCCTGAGCGCTTCACCGCCACTATCGAATTTACGGATAGCATCAGCCGTGAGGAGATTGAGGACAACCTTCAGCGCATTCCCTACCGCCCGCGCTACCTTGCCCATCATTACGAACCCTTCACCTATCCCGTGCAAGCGCCAGGCACACGCCAACTCGTGGCTGACCTTAAGCAACGACTCGAAGCCAAGGGACTTTACCTGCTTGGGCGATTCGCCGAATGGGAATACTACAATATGGACGTAGCTATCGGTGCCGCCCTCGACCTTGCCTCACGTGCATGGGGAATAAAACCTTTGGAAGTTGAGGAATAATTTAAAGAGCATTTAAAAACTGAAACGGTGTACGCAGACAGAATTTCTGTGTACACCGTTTCAGTTTTTGTTGCGATTAAAATACTCTTTGTTCCGATAAACTTACTCTTTGTTTCACGTAACTCACTCTTTGTTTCGAGTATGATACTCTTTGGAGCAGATAAGAGAGGATGTCTTTGCCGTTGGAGAGATTGTTGCTTACCTGTTCTTCGCTCTCAGCGTCACCAGTGGAACGAGCATTTCTTCGAGTGAGACACCACCGTGTTGGAAGGTGTTTTTGTAATACTGCACGTAGTGATTGAAGTTGTTGGGATAGGCAAAGAAGCGACTTCCTGTGGCGAAGATGTAGGTTGTGGAGAGATTGGGGGCAGGGAGTAAGAGTCGCTTGGGATCCTTTACCTCAAAGACTTCCTTGGGGTTGTAGTTGAGGTTTTTGCCCAACTTATAGCGCAGATTGGTATTGACATTTTTGTCGCCCACAACGCGAATGGCTTCGTCCGTTCGGATAGATCCGTGGTCGGTAGTGATAATAATGTCATAATCTAAGGAAGCGAGCCATTTGAAAAGTTCTTTCATGCTGGAATGTTGGAACCATGAGCGCGTGATACTGCGATAAGCTGCTTCGGAAGAGGCGAGTTCGCGCACCATTTTGGATTCCGTGCGGGCATGACTGAGAATGTCGATAAAGTTAATCACCATGACGCTCAGCGGTGCGAGAGGCATGGAGCGCACTCCGGAAAGAAAGCGCTCGGCAGCGACAGAGTCGTTGAGCTTTGTGTAAGTGAAGGGTATTTTCGTTCTGTATATAAGCAGTGCTTTGAAGTAAGCTTTAATCAGGATCAGATAAATGCTAAGATCGCAAAGGCCTGTTATCTTTTATCTACAACAGCAATGAGTGTTTATGCGGCCTCAGTAAGCTGCGGGTATTCAGATGAAAAGTATTTTGCCCGCCAGTTCAAGCAATTTGTAGGATATTCTCCTTTGGTGTATAGAAAAAGATTTCTGGTTTCTGCAAAATAAATACTTTATAGATAATTTCATCAGAGATTATATAATTAATATCTGATTTTGCTATTTACTTTATATCAATTCTGTATTATACTGTGAATGATAGCAGTTTTGTCTATTATTTACGATGATTATTATGGAGGTATATATGGACCTGTCACTTATTTCATTAAAAAATAGTCCTAAAAGCAAAATGATATTCCATGAGGATCCGACATCGTTGCATATCGGTACTCAATCTGACCATTGCTGGTTTGTGCCGTTTGCAAAAGGCGAGGATGCTTTTGCTGCAAAGGAAAACTCGTCAAGGGTAGAAATGCTCAATGGTGAATGGGGTTTCAGATATTATGATAGTGTCATTGACCTTGAAGATGACTTTATCAATGTAGTATTTGAAAATACAATTCCTGTTCCGTCAAACTGGCAGCTGCATGGATATGAAAATCCCAATTATACCAATATCAATTATCCCTATCCCTGTGATCAGCCCTATGTGCCGGATGATAATCCGTGCGGTGTATATGAGCGGGAGTTTGAACTGGCTGTCCAAAATTGCAATGCAGGGCAGCCCATGCTATAATAGAACAAATGGAAGGGAGGGAAACGCCGTGGCTTCTTTACTGAAATCAACGCTGAACACAAGGTATCTGCCGGGTAGTGGGGAAAGGTTCATCCGCAGCGATGCACCGCTGAACCTGACGGAGGAAGAAATTTGCTGGCTGGAGGAAAGGAACATCCGC
>CALCUV010000308.1 GCA_937906765.1 uncultured Prevotella sp. | reverse complement strand
TTTCATCCTTTGACATTGATGTAAGGGGACTTGTTGCTGTGGATATCGGAGCTTCTACGGGAGGCTTTACAGAAGTGCTTCTTGAAAATGAGGGCACAAATCAGTGGCACACGATGGCATTAGCAGGAACGATGCACAAGGAAGAGACAGAGTGGAGCGAGAAAAACAAAAAGGAGCAACAATGTGTGACGGATTACATCACCTCCGTAATTAGTCCTCTATCAACAACCTTTTCACACTCTGAAATCCAAACCATTGAGGCAGCACAACTCAAGCATCTCAGAACTGATTTCTACTTCACAACTGCTCATAACATCGGGGAAATACTGAGTCAGCTTCACCCCACTCCCGCCGTATGTGGTTTACCCAAGATTGAAGCATACGAGGCGATAAAGAAGATTGAAACTTCACCACGAAAATATTATGCTGGATGCTCAGGGCCTCTCAATGTCTCAAAGGTTAATGCGGAGGTTGCTAATGCTTCAGGGAAGGACACGCATCTCTTCGTCACCCTCCGATGTGCGCATTGGGACGTCAATTCTCCTATTGAATATTACGCAGGTGGCGGACTCTTGAAGGAAAGTAAGGCAGAAGAGGAATGGCACGAAATTAACACGAAGAAACAAACGGCAGAATGTATAGTGACAAAGCACATATCAACTATCTAACGCATATATTGATGAATCAGGGCATTACAGACATTGTAGCATGCCCTGGAGCACGTAATGCCCCCCTTTGCCACAACATTCACCAAGCAGGTTTCACCCTTCATCCAGTCACAGATGAGCGCTCTGCGGCATTTGTTGCCATTGGAATTTACCTTGAGACCCGCAAACCTACCGTTGTTTGTGTGACTTCAGGAAGTGCCCTTCTCAACACGCTTCCTGCCGTAGCTGAAGCGTATTATAGACACATTCCGCTCATCATTCTTTCTGCCGATAGACCTGAAGAATGGATAGGACACCTTGACGGACAGACTTTACCCCAAAACGAGGCGCTTCAACCTTATACCCCCAGCATCAATATCGAGGAAGGCAGTGATTTCCATGCAATAAACGAAGAAATCACTCGAATACTCTCAGTCCAAGGTCCTTCACACATCAACATTCAAATTGAAGAACCGCTCTTCGGCTTCAATCAAGGGTCACTCCCTGAGTTAAAAGTAAACGTTGCGAACAGAAGCGCTGAAATTTTCAAAGTGGAAGAAAGCGCCCTTCAGCAAGTGGCAGAAATGATTCAGAATGCCAAGCGTCCGCTTCTTATGATGGGGCAACAGGAAGCATTTGAACCCAAACTGTTTGAAAAACTATCTGCTCACATCGCTCTGTTACCTGAAATCATCAGTAATGCAAAAGATGCTGACTTAAGCGATAAATTGGAGAAAATCCTTGCCTGTGGAACAACTCCCTCTGAAATGCCCGACCTCATCCTTCACATTGGCGGGGCATTCATTGGGAAGCAAGTGAAACTCCATCTTCGTAAGCAAAAGGACATAAAGATTATTCGCATCGGCCCAGAAAATCCTGTTGCAGAGACATTTGGAAAGGTAGATATTGCCATTCAAGCAGACCCAATAGTTTTTCTCAGAAGACTACTCCCCTTACTTTCACCACGCAATTACCACCAGGAATGGAAAGCGTCTGTAAACGAGGCGTTTCAGGAACTAACGCTCCCGCCCATAAGCAACGAAGAAAAGGCTATAATCGCCTTTGAAACGGCACTTCGAGAAGTCGGGATTGGAGCATTACACGTGGCTAACAGTAGCAGTGTGAGATGGGCAAATGCGCATATTCAGGGTGGTGATTACCCCGTTTATTGCAACCGAGGAGTGAATGGCATTGAGGGTTCGTTGTCCAGTGCTGCTGGACATTCCTTAAAGACGGAACATGTCGTGGGGTGTATTATCGGGGATTTGAGTTTCTTTTATGACGCTAACGCGCTTTGGAATGTAGCGTTGAAACAAAATTTCATCGTCTTGTTGCTCAACAACCACCGAGGCAAGATTTTCTACAAATTTAATGGTCTTAAAAATTCCCCTGCGCTTGCCCCATTCATTGCTGCAAGTCATGATGCTACGGCGGAAGGAATTTGCCGTTCGTATGTTATAAATCACAAGCTAATCCGTGATGTAGAGGAGATTAAGCAATTCGTATTGGAGCATATAAATGCCAAAAACACTCGCCCGCTCGTATTAGAATACATCTGCGAATAGTACTCCTGAAACGGCAAAGTAACTAAGCAAAAACTAATTCTCACTTAATTTAAATTATTTGAGACTTAAGAAAAATTCTTTGAGACTTAATTTTTCCTGAAATTGGATTAGGATTGGGAGCAATACAACTAAGAAGTTTCCAATACTTAATAAACGGAATTGAATTACCTAATTTCGCAGATTTCAATTTACAACTAACGGAAAAACAGCATACAACATACTTTTGAAATTCAAACAATCACTATTATGTGGAAAGAAATACTCCCTTTTGAAGAAATCATTTTTGAATACTACAACGGTATTGCAAAAATAACAATTAACCGCCCTCGCTATCGCAATGCTTTTACTCCCCTGACTGTCAGCGAAATGAGCAAGGCATTCAATTATTGCCGTGAGGATGCAAAAATCCGCGTGGTGTTACTCACTGGAGCTGGCGACATGGCATTCTGTGCTGGCGGAGACATGAATTACAAAGGACGCGGTGGGTATGTAGGTCAAGACGATGTGCCCCGCTTGAACGTGTTAGAGGTTCAGAAGCAAATCCGCACCCTTCCCAAGCCCGTTATTGCCATGGTGAATGGTTTTGCTATCGGTGGGGGTCATGTGCTCCACTTGATGTGCGACCTTACTATTGCTTCATCAACAGCAAAATTCGGTCAAACAGGTCCTCGTGTAGGTTCCTTCGATGCAGGTTTTGGAGCCTCTTACATGGCTCGCATTGTGGGACAAAAACGTGCGCGTGAAATTTGGTTCATGTGCAAACAATACACCGCACAAGAGGCCTATGAAATGGGCATGGTGAATAAAGTGGTAGCGCCCGAAGAACTTGAAAGTGAATGTATCAAATGGGCAGAACAGATGATGGAACATTCACCCCTTGCTCTGCGCATGATTAAAGCAGGATTGAATGCCGAGCTCGACGGACAAGCTGGTATTCAGCAACTTGCAGGTGATTGCACCATGCTTTACTACCTGCTTGACGAAGCTCATGAAGGCGGTCAAGCATTCTTGGAAAAGCGTAAACCAGATTGGTCTAAATTCCCTCACTTACCTTAATCAACCCACTTAAAAAGAAAGCGTAACAAGTTATGTATCACTACGTTCTGCCACATACACTAAAATTCAGTTTCCCTGCAGGTACTTCGCGCGGAGTATATACAGAGAGGCAAGTGTGGTACGTATTCTTGAGTGAAGAGGAGTTGCACGAAGACCTCTGCCGAAGCATCATTTCTGACCCTCGCATACTTGCTGATTTACAGGTAGGAGTGGGAGAAATAGCACCGCTTTTTGACCTGTCTTGCGACTATTGCTCTAATTTTCTTGAAGTGATTGAAGCGTGTTGCAAGAAGTTTTTGGCGGAAGGCAATACCACTTGCTTAAGCAACTATCCCTCAGTGCGTTTCGGTTTAGAAACTGCACTACGCTCTTTACAGGCTCATGATGGTCTAACATTCAATAACACCCCCTTCACAAAGGGAGAAGCGGGAATTCCTATCAATGGACTTGTTTGGATGGGAGACAAAGAAACGATGCGCAGACGCATGCAGAGCAAACTTGAGGCCGGATTTGATTGCGTAAAACTAAAAATTGGTGCACTTCATATTGAAGAGGAGCTGGAATTACTACGTGAGTTGCGCCAATTTGCCTCTGCTAAAGACTTGCAAATCAGAGTGGATGCAAATGGTGCGTTTGATGAAAGCAATGTGCTAAAGGTGCTTCACGAATTAGCGAAATTAGACATTCACAGCATTGAGCAACCCATTAGGCAAGGGAATTGGGGGGCGATGTCTGACCTTTGCAAATCTGCCCCACTCCCCATAGCACTTGACGAAGAATTAATTGGCATCAACGACGAGAAAAGAAAAATGGACTTACTCCGAGAAATAAGTCCATCGTATATTGTGTTAAAACCCACTCTGCATGGTGGGCTTGAAGGTACGAAAGCGTGGATTCAGAAAGCAAAAGATTTGAACATTGGTTATTGGATCACCTCTGCACTTGAGAGCAACATCGGCCTGAATGCCATTGCGCAATTTACTTCTGAATTAAACACAGGAGACTTTGCACAAGGGTTAGGAACGGGGCAATTATTCGTTGAGAATATTCCTCACACGGGTCTCATGATTGAGGGAAATAAACTGTTCAGAAGGATTTAAAGAGCGGGAATTAGTTCGCTATCACGCGAATTTCCAATACATTATTTACAGGCCTTCCGTCTTCACCTCGCATAGTCTTTTCACAACGACTTCAGGAATCATATCATTCACTCCTTCTCCCCTATTAAATCGCTCTCGAACCTCTGTTGAACTGAAGGGAAACAAGGGAGCACCTCGCATAATTTGAATGCGCTTGGCTATGCTTGAGAGATGCGTGGGACCTTCTTGGACTTCTGTTCCTCGGGGATAAACAAGCAATTCTGTAGTGGCAAGAATCTCTTCATAGCGTGCCCATTTCTCGAAAATCAACCAGTTATCCTCACCTATGATAAGCGAAAACTCGTGTTGAGGATAGGCTTTACGCAGAGATTCTAAGGTGCGCCATGTAAAGTTAGGGCGATCCAAATGAAACTCAAAATCACACGCTTCAACTCCTTCTACTTGCTGACAAGCAAGCGAGGCAAGTTCATAACGAAGACTTTCAGGCATCAGTCCGCTTTGCTGTTTCAGAGGATTCTGAGGGGAGACCATCAACCAGACAGCATCTACGAAACCAGAACGAACAATCCATTCTGCTAAACGTAAGTGACCAAAATGAATGGGGTTAAAACTACCTCCAAAGATGCCTATTTTCATCGTTTTGAGTACTTTAAATTGAAGGAAAGGGGGTAGAGAAAGAAAAAGAACTTTCCCTTGCTTACAAAAATACGAAAATTATAGGGTCTATTCATTAATTTTACCTTACTTTTGCATATAGAAAGGTTAGAGATGCAATGAACTTCACAGTTTCTACGTATGTAAAACACCCCTTCATGCTTTAGAACCACAGAATTTTAACTTCTAAAATATTCATAACGACCATTATGTACACAGTTGACGAACTCAACGAACGCCTTATTGACCTTTCATTTGCCGAAGATATTGGCGATGGCGACCACACAACTCTCTGTTGCATCCCCGCGGATAGCATGGGTGAAAGTAAGTTGCTTATAAAGGAAG
>CALCUV010000307.1 GCA_937906765.1 uncultured Prevotella sp. | reverse complement strand
AATGACCCTTGGGGAACGCAACCTCTTGAAAAGGGTGCATGGATTGTTGTAAACTCTTGGGGTCCCTGGTGGGAAAATAATGGTTTCATCTACTGCCCCTACGCGTGGAGTGTGCCCGCAGCGGTGAAGGAAGGAAAGGACTATGTGCCCAATAACGGATGGTGGACTCCCGAAGTTTACAGAATCCGTAAGGACTATCGCCCCTTGCGCACGATGAAAGTGGAAGTGGAATACACGCACCGCTCTGAATTGTGCTTCTATGCAGGTGTTTCTGCCGACTTAAACGCTACAGAACCCTCAAAAGCCGTGCCCATGCACCACTTTATCTATGCCGGCGACGGAGCTAACGGTAACACCAACCCCGCTCCCGCTGTGCCCATGCTCGGTAAGTGGACCGACGGATTCCATCACGAACCCATGGAATTTGGTTACGACATCACAGCCCTCACTGAGGGTATGGACCGCTCACGCCCCTTGAAGTACTTCTTCATCGTGGAACGCAAGCGCAACTCTATGATTGGTTCAGGACGCCTGCACAACCTCTCTGTCATTGACTACGAAAATAATCTTGACGGTATCGAAACACCCTTCACCCTTACGGAAGAGGAATGGACCATTGACGCTCGCAAGGGCGACCGCATCGTTTATTCTACCATCGTTTACGGATCTTCTTCATGCTATGCTCCTGAAAACGTAGCCGTAAGCGGAGACCAACTCACTTGGCAAGAACCTGTGCGTTCGGGCAAGAAGATTTTGGCGTACAATATATATTGTGGTGGCGCAAAGGTGGGAGAAACCAATGCCTCAACGTTAACGTATGCCCTCACTGAGGCAGGTGAATACCATGTAACGGCTGTTTACGAAAACGCTGAATCATTCGCTTCAAACAAGGCGTATTACGCTGGCGCAACGGCAAGCACGATGCTCCCCTCTGCCTTTATCAAGCAGGGTGGATTCACAATCCCCAATGTCTTTGGCACAAACTACGAAAAGGCAACTATGGAGTTCTGGCTCCGTCCGCTTTCTTTGCTCAACTGGAACCAAACTGCTGGTAACTGGGGCACATGGATGATGCACGCCAACTCAGATGGTTCGTTCACAGCCGGATGGGACACTAACAATCGCGTAAACACAGGCGCTGGAACCTTTACTGCTGGCGCATGGAAGCACATCTGTATCGTGGTTGACCGAGGTTCGCTCACCGTTTACGTGAATGGTGCGAAGAAGGCTTCACTCAATGCCTCTGCATACTCAGGCCTTGGTGGCTTTGGCGATTTGACGTTTACCGCAGGTTCAGGTAATAGTTACTTTGACGCAGAACTTGCTGAATTCCGCATTTGGAAGCGTGCGTTACCCGCAACTGAGGTGAAGAAGATGTATCAAGTTTCTTTGCCCGACGCAGCCCTTACGAACGATCTCGTTACTTATTATCGCGGTGACATTATTGATATTGACGGTACACCTCACTTGCGCGACTGCGTGGGTGGCAACCATGCGCCTATTGCTAAGACTAGCAAGACAACTGCTAATATCGAACAGCGCGAGAATAAGAACACGAAGGTGAAGACTTCTACCGCTACGCCTACCGTAGAAATCAACGCGCCCTTGGGAGATATTTACGTTGGTGCGCCTGTTACCTTCTCGGCAACGCCTAGCATCAGTGTGACTTCGCTTACTTGGGACATCCCTGCGGCTAATCTTAACAACGTAGCGATGAAGTCGCCCACGGCTTACTTCACTCAGGAAGGCACACATCAGGTTATTGCGAAGGTAACTAACTCACGAGGCGCCGAAGCTGCCGACACATTGGAAGTAGAAGTGAAGAAACCCGAAATCAGTGCGGCATTCTCACTCTCAAGTCCCACTTGCGCCGTTGGCGAAAGCGTAACGTTCCTCCCCGAATCTCCTGTATTTGGTTATGAATACGAATGGTTGGCTGAAGTTTCTGACTTCGAAAAGCAAACTATTAACTCAATGGTTGGCGCAACTACCTTTAATTATCCTGGTATATTCAAAGTTCAACTTCAGGTAAAGTATCAAGGCACAGTATTAGCTTCAAGCGAAAAATATATTGAAGTAAAGAACGTTGCTCCTAAGGCGGTATTCGACGTTAATCCGAGCGTCATCCTTGTTGGAGAAACAGTGAACTTCCAAGATAACTCAACGTCAACTCCTACAGCTTGGACTTGGAATATCTATAATGATTACCTAAACCTCTTTATTGAAGGTCGCAATCCTCAGCATACGTTTGACTTCCCCGGTAAGTACAACGTAAGCCTTATGGTTTCAAACGAGCAGGGTAGTAACACAACAACTCAGAAGAATGCTGTAGTCGTTTGCAATGGCGACTCTAAGAGCGGTTTGAACTTTAACTCGGGTGCGGCAAGCGTATCCATGACGAAGGCACCCTTTACTAGCGGTAACTTCACTATTGAATGGTGGATGTCTCCCTCATCTATCGACATCGGTGGCTGTCTTGGCTTCGGTCATTACGGTGGCACTATCGGCGGTTACGTAACTGAAGAGGGTGCGCTCTCATTCGACATTGTTGGAGTGACACACACGTCAGACAACAACTTTGTTATCGAGCAGGAATGGCATCACTACGCCATTAGTTTCGACGGCACGACGGTTTCATTCTATCGTGATGGCGTGAAGATGAAGGAAGTTGCCAACGGTGCGCCTTCGGAATACAACCTCACGAAGTTTGTCATCTCACGTTACGATTATCCTTGGAACGGTAGCATAGATGAGTTCCGCGTATGGGGTTCTTGTCTCAGCCAAGAGCAATTGCAGAGCGTTTGCAACCGCAGTATTGCCAACGAAGCAGCTTTGGCAGAAGTGGAAGACTGGAACTTGCTCGCTTACTACAATTTTGACCAAAGCACAGGCACAACCATCACCGACCATTCAGGTAATGGCAACTCTGGTATCCGTGAAGGTTTCGGTCCTGACGGAGATGCTTGGGGCGCTTCAAAGGGTGTGTGGAGCCTTTCGTTAAATCAGACTAAGATTTCGTCGACCGACGTTACAAGCACGTATTTGAAGAACTACAAGCAGGAATTTGCGGGCAACACAAACAAGACGGTGAACCCCATGGATAGAAGTCGTTTCTACGAAATCAAGGCTTGGACACTTGAAAATAGAGTTACATCTACCGATTACGGAACGATTATCACTGGTGCCCACGTTGATGCTCAGAAGAATAAGAACATGACCATCACTACGGGATGGGACCTCTTTGCTTTTAAACTTACGGACCACAAGGTGTATCAGACGATTACACTTCCCGCGGGCTCTTACAAGTTCCGCACTAACTACGGCGAATATGAAGGTCAGTGTGGCAACAGCTACTTGGTTGTAGCTGAAGCAGGCAAATTCCCCACTACGTCAACGATTTCTTCGGCTATCGCTTACGCAACAATGCGTCCGAAGAATGACACTATGACCAACGAACTAGAATTCTTTTTGAAGGAAGAAACGGAAGTGAGCCTCGGTTTGTTGGTGAACATGTCGGGAGAACTTTGCTTAACAATCAAGAGCTTTGAGCTTCACTGCAAGGATGCAAGCTACGCTGTTGCTCCCTACTCTTACAACCTCGGAGTGGCTCAGAGCGGATTTGCAACACTTTGCTTGCCCGAAACAGTGGCTATTCCCGAAGGCGTAGCGGCATACATAGCAACGAAGGTGGACAACGACGCTCAGCGCCTCTACCTCTCACGCGTTGAGGGTGGAAACATTCCCGCCGAAGTGCCTGTAATTATCTACGCTCCTCAGCATACGGGTAAGACACTTATTTTCCGTGAAGCCGAAACCGAAGCTACTGACCTTTGCGAAGGTAACATTCTCTACGGCACACTCACTGAAGAGGACAATGACGCAAGCGATGCATGCTTCAGCCTTAATGAAAAGGGCGGTAAGGCAGGTTTCTTCCCCTATTTGGCAGGTACGCTGATGGCTAACCGAGCTTATTACTTTGGTGCCGACATTAGCAACTACTACATGATTTTGGAAGACACTGGTATGGATACTGACATCGACGGTATCACTACTGGCACAGGCACGGGCACAATCTACGACCTCAGTGGCCGTCGCGTGAAGCAGCCTGTGAAGGGTGTTTACATCATGAACGGACAGAAGGTGGTGCGTTAAGCAGTCCTTCCCGAAAATAAACATTAAAACTTTTTTGCCGTCCGGTAAAATCCGTTTTACCGGGCGGCTATTCTTTTCTTTATAAATTCGCAAAAAACCTAAAAACTACTTTTTATGCTTTTTGAACCACAAGATCCTTTCAATTTTGAGCCCCCCAAGGGTCCCGTAGAGATGTCTGGTTGTTTGAAAGCGATGTACACCGTCTTTGTCATCTTATTAGTTATAGGGACTGTCATATGGGGATGTTGGTTTTTATATGATTATTTCAACAGATTCATTGATAGACTTTCACCAACATACTACCTGAAGCCATATCATAAAATTCGCTTACTTGTAAATCTGTTTTTACTCGTGAAAATAATCTATCTACTAGTAGGATAAAAAAGAAAAGTGTCATTCTTGCTTCTTTTTTGGAGACTAATAACATTAGGAGACATCCCCACCCTTGGGAGTGTCTCCTAATGTTTTTCCATACAGGGCATAATCCCCAGAATGCCAGGCACTTCTTACAGCATCCAAACAAAATCTCTTTTAGGGAAAACAATTAGTAACTTTGTGCTCCCTATAAGTGACTTTATTTCTCCAAAAAGTAACTTTGTTTTCACCCATAAAGAACGGCACAAAAAGAGAACGGATTTCGAGGCGTCAAAGCAAGGCAACGGGAGGAGAAATCCACACAATAAATGCAGCGCCAACCTTAAATATTCCGCTTTTCCCTTTGTCGCCTCCTCGCGCTTTGTTACCTTTGCAGAAGATAGTTAAATCACAAATTTATATTTCCACAATTATGAGCCAACTCGAAAAAATCTTTGCTGAAAAGCTCCTCAATGTTAAGGCAATTAAGTTGCAACCCGAACAGCCCTTCACTTGGGCAAGCGGATGGCTTTCTCCCTTCTATTGCGATAACCGCAAGACGTTGTCATTCCCCGCATTGCGCAACTTCGTAAAGATTGAACTCGCACGCATCATCGCTGAAGAATTCCCCGAAGCAGATGCTGTGGCAGGCGTAGCAACTGGCGCCATCGCACAAGGTGCTCTCGTTGCTGAAGAACTCGCTCTCCCCTTCTGCTACGTACGTGCAAAGGCAAAGGATCACGGAATGGGTAACCTTATCGAAGGTGAACTTCCCAAGGATTCTAAGGTAATCGTGATTGAAGACCTTATCTCAACTGGCGGTAGTTCACTCAAGGCTGTTGAAGCGCTCCGTGCTGCTGGTTATAACGTAATCGGTATGGTGGCAAGTTACACTTACGGCTTCCCCATTGCCGAAAAGGCTTTCGCAGATGCCAACGTGCGCCTCGTAACGCTCACAAATTACGAAGCAGTGGTTGAAGTAGCAAAAGAAACTGGCTATATCAAGGCAGAACATGTGCCTATGCTCGCCGAATGGCGCGCTAATCCCAGCGAATGGAAGAAGTAAAATAACGAGAAGCCTCCTTGTGGAGGCTTCTTCAAGTTATGAGTGTAAGGTTGTAGGTTATAAGGTCGCTTTGCTTTAAGGTTATAAGAACCATGCGGCCCGGACGACAACCTTAAAACCTCATAACATCAAAACCTCATAACCTCAAAAACCTTTCACATGACTAAATACGAAAGCGAAGTTCGCATCATCAACAACAATATCAATCTCGCCTACGAACGTCTCTCTGACCTCCGCAACTTTGAGGCTATCAAGCAGGCGATGAACAATCCCGAAATTCAAGAAAAGGTAAAAGAAGCTGCCGGTAAGGATGCCGACAAACTCGATAAACTTCAGGAGCAAATCAAAGACATTACCTTTACAGAAGATACCGTTTCCTTTGGCACACAAATGGGACAGGTGACCCTTCAAATCGTAGAGCGCGACGCGCCTAAGTTAATCAAATTTGAGGGTGTCGGAACGCCCATCGCTATGAACCTTTGGATTCAACTCCTTCCTACTGCTGATTACGAATGTAAGTTGAAGGTGACGCTCGGAGCGGAACTCAATTTCTTCATCAAGCAGATGGTGGGCAAATATCTCCAACAAGGCGCTGAAGGCATTGCTAACATGCTCAGCGTAGTGGCTTCTGCGCGCTAATACAAACCGAGTACAGATTTTTTAGACATAAGAACAAAAGGACATAAGTTCTATAATTTGTTCTTATGTTCTTCTGTCAATATACAAGACTCATGTATTACGAAGGACTCCTCATTGGCATCGCCGCCTTTCTCTGCATCGGCCTTTTCCACCCCATTGTTATCAAGACGGAATACTATTTCGGCACCCGCCCTTGGTGGATTTTCCTCCTCGTAGGCATTGGGTGTGCCGTAGGTGCATTATTTATTGAAAACACACTGATAAGTAGCATCGTCGGTGTCTTTGGGTTCTCCTCACTTTGGAGTATCAAAGAACTCTTTGAACAAAAAGAACGCGTACGCAAGGGTTGGTTCCCAAAGAACCCTAATAAGAAATGAGAAACGAAAAAGGAGAAAGGAGAAATTGTTTCACGCATATTTCTCTTCTCCTATCTGCATAGCATTTCTCCTTTAATTCCACTTCGTGGTATTGACCTCCTCCTTGCAAGGCATAGTATAAACAAGTTTATCCTCTGCTCTTGCTTCATTCGTTGGTTCTCATCTCTCCTTTCTCATTTTATAACTATGCTTTCCTCCTATCAAC
>CALCUV010000306.1 GCA_937906765.1 uncultured Prevotella sp. | reverse complement strand
CCGAGCAACCAGCGGTGCAGTTTGAACATAGTGGCAAAGAAGGGTGCGCGCTGCGGACTTCCTAACACCTCTCCCGTATAGGGATTTACATATATGCTTGCCTTACGGGGCTTTGAGAGGGAGAATTGGTAGGAGCGCAGGGAGTCGGCAAAAATGGTGGCACCCGTGATTTTGACATCGTCGGGCAATGTAGATTGCACTTGTTTTACCAATACATCAAGCGGAAGGCATTCTTCCTGAGTCGGAGTTACATACTGCAAATGGCGTTGGGCGCTGGGCGCAAAGTCTTTCTCCACCGCCAGCATCGCTCCGCTGAAGCAAATCAACGAAATTACGATGCCGAAAGGCAGGGATAGGTAGAGGTGAACCTGCTTGAAAAGTTTTTTTATCTGTCTTTGAGAAGGCATAATCAGATGGCGGTGTTGTGGTTTAGGAAGGCGGTGGAAGCAGGTCGGATTACCTTAAAACTTCCAGGCGTCCTACACCGTTAATATTGGTAGCTTCGATTTCCAAACCCTTTGTAGCAACGGCGGTGTTACGATCAATGGCATAAATTGCAGGATAACCCGTTGCTGTGGTAATTGTAACATAAACTTTGTTGCCTTCAACGTAAGTTGTCTTGCCGAAACTGGTAATTTCTTCGGGGGCAGGAAGACCCGTTACGTAGGTAAGCGTTTGGGTGTCGGCATTAAATAGGGCTAATTGATTTGCAATGAATCCCTTTTCGGTTAACGGGCGGTCGTACATGAGAAGTAGGAAGTTGTTTCCCCCAGCGTGCCAACTGTTCATGAAAGATTTTCCACCCGAGAGGGCTTCGAGGTTGACATAATAGTCGGGGTCGAATTCCTCCGTGCCGTTCTTGATGCGCACAACACCAGCAGGGAGCGAGGTACGCTGACGTGCGTCCGCCATTGTCTTGGCATAGGAGGGCGAAAACACATAAATGTCACCGCTCTCGGCACGCCAAATCATTTGGTAATATTGCGATTTGTAGCGTCCGCAGGCATAGCTGATGCGTTCGTCTTTAATGAGTTTCTTGGTCAGCAAGTGTTCATCAGCAAAGATAGCAACCCAACATTCATCGGGATATTGTGTCCACTGAAGTTCATCTTTTTTATAAGCACTCGAATTGGTGCCCCCTGCCTCGGTTTTTACGAGGTCGGGATACTTTACAAATTTTCCACCATCGCGCTTTGTGCCATACTGGCTAAGCCCCATGGGCACTGCAGCGGTGAATAATTTGCCGTCGCGCTCTTCTATTCCCGACAAAGTGACATATTCACCGTTGCCCAAGAAGTTTTCGGAAATATAGGCGGTATTTTCGGTGTCGTTCGTAGTGTAAGTTTCGCGCTCTGTATCGAGATACGTCACCAAGAACGCCTTGGGCGTGTACCCATTCTCATCGTTCATTGCCGTAGGTCCGTCACCCGTTGCAAAGGTCATGACATAGCGCCCAAAAGTGCCGTGAGTGGTGTAGCGACGCGTGGAATATTCCGCAGGGCGTGCCTCAATTTGTCCCCAATCATTGAGCACGTAGGAACGGGTAGTGGCATTATTCCCCTGGTTGTAGTTAAGGGCATACAGATAGCGGTTGGAGTGGAACACCCATTGCGAAGCGCCATCGTTTACAAGTCCGTTGCCAAGCGCAGAAATGCGTCCTTCGTCGAGGGTTTGAGAGGTGAGTAACACGGGGACCGACCCGTTTGACCCTGTTACCGTTGCCGCAATGACATAAGTGCTTTGCGGAGCATCGGGGTTAGCATCAGGGTTGGGAGACTCGGACATGGAATCGTCGTTGGAGCAAGAAAGGGTGAGCGCAAGCAAAAGGGTGCCTGCTGAAAGTGATTTTAGAGACAGTAAGTTCATATTTTCCTTGATTTAATAGGTGTTGGCGTGTAAAAAGCGAGAGGAAGAATTTATGCTTCCCGAGGTACTGAAAAATATATGGGAGGTGCTGAAAACTAATTCAGACTAATTTCAATTTAAGTCCGAGATAGTTTTAATTAAGTCCGACTTTGTTTTGAGGGTCTCCCACTACTTTTTACCTTGTAGGAAAATGCGCAGTTTTGCATAGACCGCGCGCCCGGGTTTCTGGAGGCAAAAGTTGTCGTAAAGGCGGGCGTCGGTAAGGTTGCGACACTCCAGCGCAAGGTTGTAGCGCCCATCGCGGAGCGCAAGGGCGAGGGCGACGTGGTGTGCCCATTGTGTGGGAACGATGTAGTCATTATTGTTCGCCCCAATGCGAGAGGCGTAATAACTGAAGGCATGTGTGTATTGCGCTTCGTAGGTCAGCGACAACTTGTTGCCTTTTCCGCAGAAGTTCTGCCAATGCACTGTCGCGTCGAAGTCGGCAAATTGGTAGGGCAAGTTGGGCATGCGGTCTTTGTAGAGCAGGTTTTCCGCCGAGGTACCCATCATGGTGCGCATATTGTCGCGTGCATCCATCTGTGTGAAGTGCCCGCCCACGTTGAAGAGGTCGGCATACTGGTAGCGCAGGGAGAGGTTCATCCCCTTGGTCATGACTTTCCCATAATTGACATACGAGGCGGCTTGCTTCCCTCCCGAGAGCGAGACGATGTTTCGCTGGATGTAATCTCGGGTATCGCGAACGATGAAACCCAGTTCGGCAAACAAGTCGTGGTGCTTCTGGCGCACATTATAAATAAATGAGAGGTTGGCGTTGTGACTTAATTCTGGACGAATGCCGATGGCGCCCTGCTCCAAGTCTTCATCACCAAAGAGTTCCTCAATCGTAGGCAGGCGCAACGCTTTTTCGTAGGAGGCTTTCACGCTCAATCCCTTCAGGGGAAGGGTATAAGCCGCTGCTGTGCCGTAGCCCCAATGCTGATGTCGGCGTTCGGACGTTGTAAAACTCGTGGCGTTGGCATCTACTGCGACAGGACCTTGCACACGTACGGAATAAAACTTGCCGAATGCCGAGAGCGTCAACTTCGGTGAGGGTGTCCACACATAGGAAAGCCCCGAGATGTGTTTGGCGGTGCGCTTCTTAATAGCATCCTGCTGCTCCACCTTTGCAAGTAGCGAAGTGTTGGAACGCTCAAAGGCATTGAAGGTATGGCTAAAGGTAAAGGTGTGGGTGCGACGGAAGGTGTAGTCCACCTTTGCCGTGCCGTTCAAATTATGATTGTCGGCGCGTGAATGGAGTAGGGATTGCTCGCCTGGGGAATTGAGTGGATGGGTTTCGCCCCGCCAGTTATACTTCACCTGTGCCGTGTCAACATTCGTGCGTGCGTTCTTATTGTAATTCAGTGTGAACGAGGCATCAAGGTTGTCGACAAAAAGGTTGCGCTTCCGCCATTGCAACGAAGGCATGAAGGAATGACCGTGGCGGTGTTTCTTGCCGTAAACCGTTTCTTGGCGCACGCCCGTTTGTATCTCCTTATACTCCTGCGCATAACTCAATCCGAGCATCAGGCGGTCTGCCCACGGGCGCCCAACCCACCCTATTTTTGCGGCAACTGCCTCATTGTGGTAAGTGTCGTTGAAGCGCTTCATGCGCTGCAGGTTGGTGCGGTCAATGCGTCCCGTTTCAAAATCCTCAACGGGCACATCCACCTTGTAATCGTTGTCGGAATAATTCTGATATGCCGTAAGTTCATACGTAAATCCGCCCGCGAGGGAATGCGAAAAGGAGGCGTGTGTGCGGTGTGTGTTAAACGAACCATAGGAATAGGAAACGTCGAGTTGCCATCCGCGGCGCGTCTTCGAGGTTACGATGTTGACAACGCCACCTAAGGCATCGGCGCCAAAGCCTACGGGCACAACGCCGCGAAAGACTTCAATGCGCTCGGCAAATCCTGCGGGAATGTTGCCGATGGCAAACGAACTGCCAACGCCTTCCTGAGGGACGCCGTCAACAAATATTTTAACGTGCTTGCTTCCAAAACCGTCAATCATCAACTGTAAGTCGGAACCCACGCCTCCCCCTTCACGCAACTTAACGCCTGGGGCTTTTGTGAGAGCGTCGGCAATGGATTTTGTGGTGCCCTTCAAAGGACGAAGGTCAAGGGAGACGGCATTGAGCGCCACTTGCGCTGGGGCTTTTATTCCCGTGCCTACAACCACCGCTTCGCTCAAACGGGTGTCATGGTGAGGTAATGTGTCGGCAAGGAGTGCCTCTATCGTGAGTGACTCTTCCTCATGCGTTGCGGCATGGAGCGTGGGGAGGCTGATGAATAACAGAAAAAGGAGGGCGTAAGTGCGCGTGCGAGTCATAGTTTTTGCATTTGAAAATCGAATGCAAAATTACGCCTAAAATAAAGGGGTGGCAATCGCCAAAAATTGGTATTTTTTTAGAGCAATGGCGTGTGCGCTCACTAAAGTTTGTGATATTGGGGAGGATAGAATACAAAAAACGGGGCTAAATTGGATTGCCCTCGTTAGGATATGATATTTGCATGGCACGCAAGTAACTGCTATAGTATTACAAAAAAATATCCACATCACCTTTTTATCAGTGATGTGGATACATGCGTTGTGC
>CALCUV010000305.1 GCA_937906765.1 uncultured Prevotella sp. | reverse complement strand
TGACATAAAATGTCGAAAATACTGATTAAAAATGCACAAAAAATGGCGTCTTCTTTTGTGATTAAGTGAAAACTTTCTGAACAAACGTTGACTTTGTTTTTTATTTGTAATATTAAGGGCATAAATTTTATTTTTACTTACGCGTTCATCTGAGCGGCAACTTCCTGCTGATTGTTAATCTTTGCGGCACGTTCGAGCAAACGTGAGTGAAGATAGAAGACATCACCAGGATATGCTTCACGACCTGAGGGGCGGCGAAGAATTAGTGACACTTCACGATATGCAACTGCCTGCTTTGAAAGGTCATCGTACACAACGAGGGCGTGCATTCCTTGGTCGCGGAAATATTCTCCGATTGCAGCCCCCGCCATTGGGGCAAAGTATTGCAATGCGGCGGGATCGGCAGCTGTAGCACTTACTATAATAGTATAAGGCATTGCACCTGCTGAACGCAATGTATTCACGATGTTAGCAACAGTTGAAGCCTTTTGACCAATAGCTACATATATACAATATACAGGTTTACCTGCTTCGTAGGCACCTCGCTGATTGATGATCGTGTCAATAGCAATTGCTGTCTTACCTGTCTGGCGGTCTCCAATAATCAACTCACGCTGACCACGGCCAATAGGAATCATTGAGTCAACTGCCTTAAGACCGGTTTGCATTGCTTCACAAACAGGTTGACGATAGATAACGCCAGGAGCTTTACGGTCAAGAGGCATAAGGAACTTTTCACCTCCAATTGCTACACCTCCATCAAGAGGTTGTCCAAGAGGATTGATGACACGTCCAAGCATTTCTTCGCTTACTTCAATAGAAGCTACCTTACCTGTACGTTTCACAGTCTGCCCTTCCTTAATCCCTACCGAAGGACCAAGAAGCACGGCGCCAACATTATCTTCTTCGAGGTTCATTGCTACGGCCATCACACCGTTTTCGAATTCAATCAATTCGTTTTCGGTAACATTGTTCAAACCGTAAATACGCACCACGCCATCACCAACAGTAAGCACAACACCGACTTCTTCAAGTTGAACATCGATGTTGACCTCTTTTAATTGTTGAAGGAGTATGTCTGAAACCTCACTAGGTTTTATTTTGTCCATAAGTAAATTATCAATTTAGTAGTCAAGTTAACGAGGTACGAGCAAACAAGAAGGTAGGCATGATAAATACATGCTTTTCCTGCATAGAACATTAACTCTGTACTTCGCACACTCTGTACTCTAAAAACTAATCTCGTTCTTACGAGATTCCCTTACTGATTTTTTGTAACTGCGTCTTTAAGGAAGCATCAACACGATACGTGTCGTACTCTAACACGAAACCGCCACCAATTGAAGCATCAATTACTGTTTCAAATTCAACTTGTCCATTAACAACACGCTGAACCATTGCCTTCATTCTTGACAATGTCTGTTCAGACACAGGTGTTGGAACAATGAAACGTGATTTAGTAATGCCACAATGCTTTCGATACTGAACAATGAATGACGATGCAACAAATTGCATCATGTCGCAACGACGCTTTTCAATAATAAGTTGTGCAAAGCGCTCTGTTGATGCTGACACTGTTCCTTTTATCGTAGAGGCAGCTATAAGAAGTTTCAACTTCTGCTCGTTAGAGACAACAGGATTCTGCAATGTCTGCTGAAATTGTGGCATCTTTTGGAACACTTGTCCCAAATTCTGCATTTCTGCATACACTACATGCTCTTCCTTGTTCTCAATTGCAAAAGAGAGAAGGGCACGCGCATAACGCGAAGAAATTATCCCAAAGTCCATACGCTTCAATTAATCTTTAGAAGGTTGGATTTCATCAAGCAATGAATTGATGTAGTTTTCATGTGCATCAGTAGTTGCAAGATTCTGACGCATTACCTTCTCTGAAATAGCAATAGAAAGTTGAGATACTACACCCTTTATATCTTGAAGCGCACGTTCACGTTCAGCCTGAATTTGGAGTTTGGTTTCTTCAAGGATTTTTGCACCTTCTTCCTGGGCTTTACGTTGTGCATCTGCGATTATTTTATCACCAGTTGTTTTCGCTTCACGCAAAATTGCAGCTTGTTGCTCGTGGGCTTCCTTCAAAATCTTCTCGCTCTCTGCCTTCAATGTTGCTAACTTTTCATTGGTAACGCGAGCATTCGTAAGACTCTCGTCAATGAAATTCTTGCGTTCTTCAACCATTGACGTAATGATAGGGAAACCAAACTTCGCCAATATTCCGAAGACTACAAGAAACGCTATCAACATCCAAAACAATAGTCCAAGGTCAGGACTAAGGATAGATGGGAGGTTCAAAGAATCCATAAGTCAGATTATTCAACTACATCAAAGAGATGACTTGCGAATAAGCATCTATATACTCCTCACGTTAGATACGCCATCTGCGATGATGAAGTTGAATAAAAATAAAGTTTAGATAAACAAACAAAGCATACATACTACAACGGCAAAGAGAGCAACACCTTCTACCAAGGCTGCTGCAATAATCATTGTAGTACGAATATCACCTGCAACTTCGGGTTGGCGAGCAATGGCTTCCATTGCTGAAGAACCAATTTTACCAATACCAAGACCAGCACCAACTGTTGCAAGACCTGCGCCAAGAGCGGCGCCTAACTTTGTAAGACCTACTGCGAGTAATAACATAATTGTAAAGTTTTATTTATTAGTAAATTATTTTTTATTTGTGATGATGAGGTTCAGGATGTGCCATACCAATGAACACAGCCGAAAGCATCGTAAAGACGTATGCCTGAATGAATGCAACCAAGCATTCCAAGCAGTTCATAAATATCATGAGAATCAGACTCACGGGAGTTAATGCCGAACCTATGCCTATACCAATTGTGAAGGTTATAAAAATCACACAAGTGAATGACAAGATAGCCGCGTGACCACCCATAATGTTGGCAAAGAGACGCACCATCAGTGAGAAGGGTCGAGAAATAATGCCAAGCAGTTCCACCAATGGCATAATAGGTATGGGACACTTCAAGAATACGGGCACTGGAGGCCAAAAGATTTCCTTCCAATACTCCTTATTGCCAAACAAGTTGATGGCAAGCAAGGTGCAAAATGCCAAGAAGAAGGTAATGGTTATGTTACCCGTAAGGTTCGCACCGCCAGGGAAGAGAGGGATCAACCCTAACAAGTTAGTAATGAAGATGAAGAAGAAACACGTAAGCAAGTAAGGAGCAAACTTCTTATAATGTTTTTCTCCGATGCTCGGACGAATAATATCGTCGTGAACCATCATAACCATCATCTCCACCAAACCAACAAATCCCTTCGGAGCTTGCTGAGTAGCACTATTCTTTTTATACCATCGTGCAGCGCTTAAGAAGATTGTGAGCATTACAATCACAACAATCCAAAGTTGTGCCACATTCTTTGTAATCGAGAAATCCCATGGTCTTACAGAACTACCATCTGCAAGTTTTTCATAAATCTTGCCGTTGGTTTCATTAATGTAAAAACCATTATAAGTGTCTCCATGCGTAACCTTACTACTGCTGAAAGCGTGCCAACCTGAGTTTTCACCTTTGACAATAACAAGAAGTGGTATGGAAATATGGTGACCCTCGTAAGTTGTAATGTGCCAATCGTAGGCATCACTCATATGTCCCAACACGATACTCTTCACATCAATCTTTCCATCTTCGCCTCCCCCACCCGATGCTTTAACGGGAAGAACGGTAGCAAAGATTAGACCGACGATGAATATCAATTTCATGTATCTATTCATGTATAACCAATCGCTAATTTTATTGAATTTAAGTTTCGCAAGTTAGGCGTATTTCTTAGTGAGAAAATTATGAATCTATGAAGATTACCGCATGATGCTTATTGCATATCATACCATATTATAATCCCTCATGAAACTATACCAATCTTAGGAAAAACTAAGTCGCATAGAATTTAAATTAAGTAACAAATAATTTAAACTCTTTGCCACTTAATTTTCACGCTAATTCATAGTTAATTCCGTTGGTAGGTCATTCACGTATTTTAATCTCTTCAACTAAATACTGGCGAACCTTAACTTATCTTATTGCTTCTTGCGCTCCATGCAGATAAAGTGCACGGACGTAAAGCATAATGCAGTAAAGTAATAAACCAAGAGGTTTAGCGTAAACAGAATCATGTGCTCTTGCTCAATGACAAACAAATAGATTAACGCAACTATAAGTCCTAACAACAAACGTGCTATGTTATTCGCCATGTGAAACACGGTGACAAACTGCGGTTTGTTTGCAAGCAAGTGATGATAAATAGAAAGTGAAACGAGCGTCGCTATAAAGAAAATAATCGGCAGAATGATTTGCGGTGCAATCATTGCACGTCCTCCTTCTACATAACGCAATTCCAGATAGCACATTAAGGGCGCAAGCAACGCATAAATCAGTCCCAATTTCCAAATTGACTTTAATGTAGCTTTCACGATTTCTGTTTTAGAGTTCAACACAAATATTTATTGTATTGTTGACGCATTCAATAAAACCTGATTGAATCTCAATGGTATAATTCTCTGCACCGAAACAAGACACCAAACCTTTCACCAAAGTTGAAATAATTGGTGCATGATTTTCAAGCACTTCAAATTGCCCCATCTCGCCAGGAACCACTAACCTTTCAACTGCTGCTTCGTAAAGTTTTTTCTCGGGAGATAAAATAATTACCTTCATATTCTTTAACCTACTTGGTTGAGCAATTGTTTACCCTTCTTTATGGCGTCATCAATCGTACCGACATTAAGGAAGGCCTGTTCGGGTAAGTAGTCAACTTCACCGTCAATAATCATGTTGAAACCGCGAATCACTTCTTCGATAGGCACCATCACACCGGGAACACCCGTAAACTTTTCTGCCACCGTAAAAGGTTGAGAAAGGAAACGCTGTACGCGACGCGCACGATTCACAATAAGGCGGTCTTCATCTGAAAGTTCATCCATACCTAAGATGGCAATAATGTCTTGCAATTCCTTGTACTTCTGAAGGATCTGCTTCACGCGCTGTGCACAATTATAATGCTCATGACCAATCACATTGGGGTCAAGAATACGCGAGGTTGAATCAAGTGGGTCAACAGCAGGATAAATACCCAATTCCGTAATCTTACGTGAGAGCACAGTAGTAGCATCCAAGTGCGTAAACGTTGTTGCAGGAGCAGGGTCGGTCAAGTCATCGGCAGGCACATAAACTGCCTGAATTGAGGTGATAGAACCATTCTTTGTAGATGTAATACGTTCCTGCATCGCACCCATTTCGCTTGCCAAAGTGGGCTGATAACCTACCGCCGAAGGCATACGCCCAAGAAGTGCTGACACTTCTGAACCTGCCTGAGTGAAACGGAAGATATTATCAATGAAGAAAAGGATGTCAGTTTGCTTACCTTCACTCGCACCGCTATCACGGAATGATTCGGCAATAGACAATCCTGAGAGTGCAACACTTGCACGTGCGCCAGGAGGTTCATTCATCTGACCATAAACGAGAGTTGCCTGACTCTTTGCCATTTCTTCGTAGTCAACCTTTGACAAATCCCATTCACCACGTTCCATTGCTTCGGTAAATTCCTTACCATACTTAACCACTCCTGACTCAATCATTTCACGAAGCAAGTCATTACCTTCACGCGTACGTTCACCAACACCGGCAAACACAGAGAAACCATCGTGTCCCTTAGCGATATTGTTAATCAACTCCATGATAAGCACTGTTTTACCTACACCAGCACCACCAAAGAGTCCAATCTTACCACCCTTTACATAAGGTTCCAAAAGGTCAATCACCTTAATACCTGTGTAAAGCACTTCCTGACTCGTCTTCAAGTCTTCAAACTTGGGCGCTTCACGATGAATGGGATAAGCATCTTCACCTTTCTGCAATTCCTTAAGACCATCGATGCTTTCACCAATAACGTTCATCATACGCCCCTTGATTTGCTCGCCAACAGGCATAGAAATCGGAGCGTCAAGCGACTTTACCTCAAGTCCGCGCTTCAAACCATCGGTATTATCCATCGCTACACAACGTACAGTGTCTTCACCAATATGTTGTTGCACTTCAATTACAATCTTGCGTCCGTCGGGATGTGTCAATTCCAAAGCATCATGAATGCGGGGAAGAAGGTCAGAACCATTCTTCTGTTCCGACTTGAAACATACATCCACAACAGGACCAATAATCTGTGATATATAACCTAACTTCATATATAATTTATATTTCTATTTTCTTTCAATTATTAAAAACCCATGTCTATAATGCCATACACAACCAAACCTGCTAACCATCCGGCAACCACTTTGAAGGTCATGTGTCGCACATACCAGAGGAAACTTACGTTCTCCATTTTCATTAATGAGAAACCTGAAACAGAACCTATGGTAAGCAGAGACGCACCAAAGGCTGTTGTGTAACTGAGCAATACCCAGAAGTTTCCATCAGCAATAAATTCTTGTGCAAATTCAACATTTGAAATTATCTCTGGACTTGCAAAAAGCGATATACTGGTCAACGTTATCGTGACATTCCCAAAGAATGCGGACAACACACCGACAATTCCACTTAAACTATACACATTGCTAATGGTTTTCGCAATATCAACAAAGAATCTGTCTAATTTACCCGTTTCTTGCATAGCTCCGAGAGCCAAGAAGATTCCCATAAAGAAAAGCAAATTCTGAATGGTGTCGTATTGCAAGGCTAAGGGTTTATTCGTGTTGTGCACCATTCTTCCTGAAGAGAAAAGCGTGCGATTAAATAATTCATTAAGAATCCACAACACAGACAATACACAGAGCGATCCTACAAAAGGTGGCAAGAGTGTTAACTTGTGGAATGTGGGAACAAACCATAATCCACAGATTCCGACTATGAGCATCAACAGGTATTGCCATCTATTTAAAATAGAATCATCACCGCGATACCTTGGTGTCGTATCTTGGAATTGCAATTGACGCGGTAATTTCCGAGAGATGAGCAATAATATAACCCCTAACCCTACGAGTATGGGTAATAACAGGTTCATGCTCAAATGTGCGGGAGTTACCAATCCTTTAATCCACAACATAAGCGTTGTTGAATCACCAATAACCGTTAATGCTCCTGCGCCATTTGCGGTGATGACTATCGCACTACCAAATATCCATCTCAACTTCTCTTCCTTTATAAGCACTCTCACAATTCCCAACATCAACACTACGGTTGTGAGATTATCTAGATTCATGGACAACAAAAAAGTTATCAAACATAGAATCCAGAAAAATTTTCTGGCAGAGCGTGTTCTCAACCACACTTTCAAAAAGTCAAAGCATCCATTATTGGTTAACACTTCAACTATTGACATGGTTGAAAGCAAATAAAAGACAATCTGTGCTCCTTGTTGCAAATAATTAACAAAGACATTTTCAGCAATAAACAACTTCGCTTCATGCACCTTGCAATCTGGTGTATCTGCTAAAAAGTCAGAAAATTGAGTACCATATTGTTGCAACACATAATCTGTGCCCCAACCAATATAGAGTATCCAACAGACAACTCCCATAAGCATTGCTACAGAAGCTTTATTGATGCGATGAAAACTTTCCGTAGCAATGAGCAAAAAACCTATTAGAATTACACAGAGAATTACTGCTGTCATTGGGTATTGAATTTAAGTGAGCGGTAAACGAGACTCGAACTCGCGACTCTTGGCTTGGGAAGCCAATGCTCTACCAACTGAGCTACTACCGCGGATTTTTATTTGAATTGCAAAAATACCTTTTTTTTTGATAAGTTGAAATTCCAAACCGCAAAAAAATGGCAGAGTTCTCAATTCGGTTCACTTTAACAACTGTAAGAACTCATTACGCAATTGAGTATCTTCGAAAGCACCACAATAATCATACACTACAGTCACACTGCCCGCCTTCTCAACACCACGCATTTGCATACATAAATGTTGCGCTTCAAGTACAACCATTACGCCTTTAGGATGAATTGCGTCATTAATTGCTTCACAAATTTGCTTTGCCAAACGTTCATGAACCTGGAGACGATTGCTGAATACATCAACAACACGAGGAATTTTAGAAAGTCCGACAATTTTACCATCAGGAATATAAGCCACATGTGCTTTACCAAAGAAAGGCAATATATGGTGTTCACACAAACTATAGAATTCTATATCTTTGACCACCACCATATTTTTAATGTCCTCACTAAAAACGGCAGATTTCAGAATCTCCTGAGCATCCATCTCATACCCCTTAGTAAGTGACAAAATAGCCTTCGCAGCACGTTCTGGAGTCTTTAGCAATCCTTCGCGTGTCACGTCTTCACCAATTAACTTCAGTATTTCTTGATAGTGATATTTTAATTGCTCTAACTTGTCCATAATTATTGGGATTGTGCTATAGATTTAAACTCTCAACTTATGACATTCGTCATGATTAAAGTTTCTTAATAAACAGGCATTTTTACTTTACATCTAACCAATCTCACTTCTTTAGAAAGACCTGACTCACGCACTTTCTTTAATTGCTCCATCGCCTGTTCACGATTTGTAAAATCTCCAATGCGAACAATCCACCTGGGTGAAACAAAGTTACAATACGCTTTCATTTCAGGGAAGAGTTTTAAACTTTTCGCCCTCATGCTCATTGCTGCTGATTTACTCTCACGAGAGTTTGCTCCTGAATAAATTTGAATACGATACCCTTGCTTATCTACGTAACCCTTCGGTTCAAGTTTTTGCAAACTATCAAGCGTAGTTGTATCTGTCACTTGAGTACGAACTATAGGTGTCGCCTCCTTTTTCTTAATGGGAGTCGCCACTTTTAATCCATTCACAAGACTATCTATCACAGCAGAGTGTTGCACAACTACAACACCTCCGCGATTATTTTTAGTGCGCAGTACTTCTGTAAATTGTTGAGCATAAAGTACTACTGCAGAGACAGATAAGAGGACATACAAGAATAAACGCTTCATAACTTTATTTAGTAAAAGGAGTTAGTCTAATGAGATGTGTTCACACAACCACATAAGACTAACTCTAAACAGTGAATGACTATTCAAACAATAAAACTTTATGTTTGAAGTCGATTAAAATGCATCAATGATTTCCTTGAAGTCAGCAGCCTTCAATGAAGCACCACCAATCAAACCGCCATCAATATTGGGCTTAGCAAAGAGTTCAGGAGCGTTAGATCCCTTGCATGAACCACCATAAAGGATAGAAGTGTTATCAGCAACTTCCTGACCATACTTTTCTGCTACACATGAACGGATGTAAGCGTGAATTTCTTCAGCCTGGTCAGAAGTTGCAGTCTTACCTGTACCAATAGCCCAGATGGGTTCGTAAGCAATAACTACGTTTGCCCACTGTTCTGCTGTAAGGTGGAATACAGAACCTTCGAGTTCAGCTTTACAAACTTCATTCTGCTGGTTAGCTTCGCGCTGTTCGAGACTTTCACCGATGCAGAAGAGAATCTTCAAACCATTTGCCAAAGCCAAATCAACCTTTTCCTTAAGGATTTCGGGAGTTTCGTTGTAATACTCACGACGTTCAGAGTGACCAAGAATTACATACTGAGCACCAGTTGACTTTACCATTTCTGCAGAAACTTCACCAGTGTAAGCACCGCTTGCCTTGTCTGCACAGTTTTCAGCACCGAGTTGAAGCACTTCTTCGTTAATCAAACCAGCAACTGTTGCCAAATGAATGAAGGGAGTGCAAATAACAACATCACAGTTGGGTTTGTTAGCCACGAGCAAATCGTTAAGTTCCTTTGCGAGGTTTACACCTTCCTGGAGAGTCTTGTTCATCTTCCAGTTACCAGCTACAATTTTCTTTCTCATAACTTTTTGATTATTAAATAAATTAAATGATTTATATTAAACGATTGATTTATCTTTATTTTCTTCACTATCCTTCAGCAGTAGTCGGCGCATTCGTTTACGATGTAGTCTAAATTTTTGACCTACCCACACTCCATCCAATGAAATTAAAAGGAGCAAAGGAACAACCAAAAGCAACATTAATCTTAACCACACGAAAGACTCGCTCGAATCAACGCTCTCACCTTCTACACGTTTCGCTAAAAGCGCTTCAACCTCCATAATAGTTGGAAGATTATTCGTTCCCCATTTTTCTATCAACACACCATTGTTAAGCATCAGCAACCCAGGAGCAGAACGAACCATTGCCTTAAGCACATCTTCTTCAACACTCAACACTTCATAACTTGCCCCAGTTCTATCTTGCCAATCTTCGTAATCATTTAAATCACCCACCAACGCTACAAACCGAAACTCATTATCGTGAGCATAATCATATAAGTCATTGATGCGATCTGCAGAACTATCGTCAATATTCTTTACGT
The DNA here is from genome assembly GCA_937906765.1 of uncultured Prevotella sp. Classification (GTDB taxonomy): domain Bacteria; phylum Bacteroidota; class Bacteroidia; order Bacteroidales; family Bacteroidaceae; genus Alloprevotella. The sequence continues at coordinate 2,896 of CALCUV010000305.1, read as the reverse complement.
GTGGAAGCGTTAATAAGAACACGCTGGAAGTGTCACTCAACACCTCTGACGCAACATCATCTCCATCAGCATTAAACATTGCTAAGTTAAGAATCCCCTCTCTGGCAGGAGGTTCACCTATGTGATACTGTTCCTTCCAATTCTCACCAACGCGATAGTCAGTAAATGTCACAAAGGGCAAATAATGAAGACTATACAGCGAAAGTACGCAACCATAGGCAAACACGTAAACCGTTGCAACTCCTTGATTACGCTCTGTCACCAATCTCCTCATTCGCTGAGGATACATCACTACGTAAACAGAAATCAAGGTCAACAGAACATTCTTCACCAGAGTCGCACCTGGCGACAAATCTAACGCAGCACCGAAACATCCACAATCCGCAATGCCCCCATCTATATATAAATATATGGATAAAAGCAAAAAGGACAGCATTAGCAATAATGTAACCCAAGCCGAAGTGCGCCGGCGGATTCCAAGTAGCAAATAGACGCCGATTTGTAATTCAATAATGCCTATGATTACCGCGGTCATTCTCAACCACAAATCATCAACATCAAGCGCCCAATGAGTGGCATACGCCTGTAATTTGTAAACCATCCCCATGGGGTCTGCCAATTTCACAAAACCAGAAACGAGCAACACTCCCGATAAGAGAAACCGGCATACGTTTACCAACCACAAACGTGCCCTCGTCCTAAAGTTCATCATGCCTTTTGGGGTTCACGTCCGAACTCTAATTTAATGAGAGCAAACACAGCATAGTTCATCATATCCATATAATTCGCCGCGATTCCCTCACTGACAAGCGTAGCACCTTCCAAATCCTCAATTTGTTTGGTGCGATACACCTTCATCAAAATCATGTCCGCCATGCTTGACACACGCATACCCCTCCACGCTTCACCATAATCATGGTTCTTACGCTTCATTAACGCCAACGATTCTCCTGCGTATCGGTCATAAAGTTCAGTAGCACTCTGAGCATCTAAATCAGCATTATCAGCCGCACCCAAGGCCAACTGAATCAGCCCCATGATACTATAATTCACAATGGCAACAAACTCGCCCACAATTCCCTCATCAACCATCGCTTCACGATCATGAAGCGTATGAATGCGGTTCGCCTTAATGTAAATTTGGTCAGTAATAGAACTCGGTCGCATAATACGCCAAGCACAACCATAGTCATGCATCTTTTGCAGATACAAACTACGGCAACATTTCATCACGCCCTCAAATTCCTGGTTCGTAAGTTCAGCATTCATAATACCTCAAGTCTATATTTTCTGCAAATATACTGCTTTTCTGTTTGCTAACTACTTAAACCACGAAGTTTTTTTGTTTTCACAAGCTTTCATGAGCTAACATACGACACAAAAATGACATTTTAATATAAGAAATCACACGTCAACTAACACAATCTTATTCATATAAACAACCACATTAATTATGAATTACAAAATCTCAATAACGCATCCCCACCACCCTCCTTCCAAACACGATAAGTACAACCAAAAACCATCCCCAATCAGTACGATTCTAACCACCATTAAACACGCCAAAAAGAACTTCTCAAATAGGAAAAATTAAGTCTCAAACAATTTAAATTAAGTCTCAAACAAGTCAAAATCTTTGAGACTTAATAACCCTACTCATTATTATTGCTTTATGAAACAAACCGGGAAATACAAGAAAGCACATCACTCACCCAAGAAACGAACAAGAGCCAAAGCTTAACCTTATAGTTCAAACATTTTTTCACAATTAAAGTTTATTTGTATACATTTTTTTATAAATTTGCAAGGTCACTCACAACATGTTTTGTTACAACTAAGGAATTCTTCCTTAATTAAACAAAGCAAGCTCACGCCGAGTCTTACGAGTCGTCCAGCAAAAAGGACCTCCCCAAGACGGATGGGTGGGAAAAGTGGGAGACATGACATACATAAAGGCGTTTACTATACGCTCTGTTTGAGACGTTCTGAAATCTGGAAAATTTCTCAATAATTCAGTCTTGAACTTAGCAACGGTAGATGCCCCGGGTGTGATTTAACGCACATCGTATGCTTTACAGCCATAGTTGTATCCATCTCATGATACAATATGGCACTTTGATTCCTTTTTACAAGTACATCCTCATGTACTCCACAATCAGGATTCAATCAAGTTATAGCATACATAAGTTAATCATATCGGCGTGGGCTCTGGCGTTGTCTGTTCAACTGAATTAGGCAATTTCCAGAGCCTCAGAACGTGGAACGGACAACTAAAGGTTCCACGTCTTTTTTGTGATTATTAATCTTGAATATTGGTTACTATATCTAAAGATGTCACATTAATATAGAAAAATCTAATATTTTTTTATTTAAACCGAAGTATTAACAAATAAAAATATATTAATAATTATGCCTCCTATTGATCAACACACAGCGAATAGTCTTATCTCCAACACAGGTTTGCACTTCAAAACAACTCATTTAGAAATCAATCCTAATGAACCATTGGTTCTGAGTAACGGTAAAACGTTGAAGTACACATTTGTTGAAACCATTGATTTTCTTAGTGGTGGCCATGTTCATTTTGATTTATGTACTCCGAAAGATGGCGCATATATACCTGTTAACAATCTGAAATCTACGAACCAGCTTGAACTGTGTCCTAATGGAGTTGTCAAGTTGAACGAGGTAGGTATTCCTACAGCTGACGCTGCTGTGGTACTGGCAGTAACGCAACACTATCCTGCATCCGATCCTAACTTGATAAGTATCAATTCTCTTTCATCACTCCGCATCAAGAAAGACGGTACCAATACTCCAGCCTATGAATTCTTCTTGGGCAAGTGGATGCCAATGCCAATGTTCGAGGTCGAAGTAACGGGCGATACAACCAGTT
>CALCUV010000304.1 GCA_937906765.1 uncultured Prevotella sp. | reverse complement strand
AAGTTATCGCCTGTGCTTCATCACTGAGAATGAATTTCACGAGATTAAGTGTTGCCTGTGCCTGCTCCTTTGAGCGGTCGGAATAATTTTGCTCTTTATAAATAATCATCCAGGTGAATGTTGAGATAGGATAAGCCCCAACAACATCGGCATCAGTGATGGAGCAACGAGTGTCGGCTGGAATAATTCCTGAAGCTGCAGCTGAAATTGTTGCTGCAGTGGGTTTCACAAAATCACCACGCTTATTCTGTATACGAGCATAAGGAATTTTCTGTGCAAAGGCATACTCCGAACCAACATAACCAATCGTATTTTTCGTCTGCTTAATCACTCCTGCCACACCGGGATTACCCTTTGCTGCCTGACCTACAGGGAAATTGACGGACTTACCAGTGCCAAACTTTTCCTTCCACATCGGACTCACCTTGGTAAGATAATCTGTGAATACGAATGTTGTTCCAGAACCATCAGAACGATAGACGGGCATGATGGGTTCTGCAGGAAGTTTCAAATCCGGATTTAATGCCTGCAAGCGTTCATCGTTCCACATTTTCACTTCACCAGCGAAAATATTAGCGATGAGTTCGCCTGTAAGTTTCAAATCTTCAACACCGTCCAGGTTGTAGGCAACTACCACGGCCCCCATACACGTAGGAATATGTACTACGGGAGGCATCTCTGACATTTCCTTATCAGAAAGGAAGGCATCACTACCGGCAAAGTCCACAATTTTGTCACGCAAGTTACGCACACCGCCTCCCGAACCAATTCCACCGTAAGCCACGGCATCGCCATGTTGCTTACTAAATTGTTCAAACACTACATTATAGAAAGGAAGGGGGAATGTCGCACCTGCACCAGAAAGTTCCTGGGGTGCACGTCCTTCACTTTTTGTTCCACTACATGCCACCATTGCGAAGGCAAGAACAAACGTCAATACTGACTGAATCATCTTTTTCATACTTAACTAATTTTAAGGTTATTATAAATATATTTTGGTTTATTTAGATGCCGAAATAGCAACTCACATAGGCTGCGTATTTATTATCTGCACCGTCTGCCTTGGGCATACTCATTCTCAAGTTAGGCGCTACCTTAACGTACTTCCCCAATTTGAATTGCGCCCCAAGGATTGCCGCCTGTTCATCCTTTGCTTTGTTCCAATCATTTTTTGAATGGAGGTCGTCAAAACGAGCATAGAGTTCTGTAGTTTTGCCTACCTTAACCGACCCATAGACGGAGTAACCATACTGATCAGCATCCTTTTTGTTAGAAGCATTCCACATGTGGTTGTACTCCGCACCGATGGTAAACTTCTCATGTTTGTAACCTGCAAATGCCGCAAAGTTTGCAACATCCTTCTTGTCCTCTTCAGCACTTTCGTTCAAACCTCCGTACACCCGCAATTGGAAACCTTCAACTGGTGTCAACGTGAAGCCTAAACCGTAGTTCAAACCGTCGTTCTTCTGCACCTTCTTATAACCTTCCCCATTCACAACGATTGCATCGGCAGAAAGCATGTCGGAAAACTTGTAAGTGGCAGAAAGCCCTAAATCGGCACTGCTACCAAACTTGTACTGATCCTGAAAGGATTTCATCACGTAGCGGTATCCCCAGAACTTCTCTTGAAAATTAAACTGCGTGGTAGAAATAAGACCTCCGTTAAGGGTCAACTTACCTGTCTTCCACGAAACCATCGCATTCTTAATATATGCCAGGCGGTGATTATCGCTAACATCTGAAGACTTACCTATATCCATCACGCCCTTCACCGAAAGTCCCTTTCCAAGTTTGTACTCATAACCGAGGTAACTACGTTCCAACTCAAAACCGCGGTCGTCATTTTGTGCGCCAAACCCCGAATGGAAGTTTCCAAACACTTGAACAATTGCCTTACCCTTGTGTGTTTCTTGCTTCGCCTCCTGTGCCTGAGCAGTGATGCAGATGAAAGCCAAGATGCTGGCCAAAATGTAATTCTTTTTCATAAATGTGTAATGTGTCAATTTTAGGTTATTAAATACTTTTTGTTTTCTCAATCTGATCAGATGCGTCTTCTTGTTTTTTTTTGACACTGCAAAAGTACGGGAGTTATGTTTCACAATTATTACAAAACGATGATGCTTCCGTTAAAATGCAGTCTGCAGGACTGATTGTTACATTTTTGTTAAATCTCAAAACTGCTCTTTTTTCGCTCCGAAAATCTCTATACTTTTGCACCTGAATTTTCATTATATATAAATATGGAGTCTAAACGCATATTGATTGTTGATGATGAAGAAACGCTATGTGAAGTGTTAAAACTCAATTTGGAGAACGAAGGTTTCGATGTTGATTACGCCCTGAGTGCAGAGCAAGCGCTGAACTATAACCTCTGCAACTATTCCCTCATCCTGCTGGACATCATGATGGGCGAAATGAGTGGCATCAAGTTGGCGAAACTCTTAAAGGCTGACGTGAGCAC
>CALCUV010000303.1 GCA_937906765.1 uncultured Prevotella sp. | reverse complement strand
CTTCGCTGCGACAGTGTCGCAGTGCCCCTCCTTTCTCATTTCTCCTTTCTCATTTCCCCTTTCTCATTTCTCCCATGCTCTCCCCCATTCTTTCCCAAAAAGAACTTTTCACCCTGCTTCAGTTAATTAAGGACTGCCGAAACGTTGTTGTCTGTTCGCACCGCGGACCCGACGGCGACGCTATGGGTTCTTCTTTAGGCTGGGCGGAATACCTGCGCCACTTGGGCAAGCAAGTAAGCATCATCATGCCGAACCCTTGTCCCGACTTCTTGCGCTGGATGCCCGGAGCGCAAAATGTGAAGTTTTATTCCGAAGTGGCGGAAGAATCGGAGCGTCTTATCAAGCAGGCAGATCTTATCTTCTTGATGGATATGAATAGCGTGAGTCGCCTTCAGGACTTGAGTGCTCCGATTGAGAAATCTAAGGCCAAGCGCATCATTATCGACCACCACTTAGACCCACAAACGAATGTGGATTTGGTCATCTCGCGCCCCAAAATGAGTAGCACGTCAGAACTCGTCTTGCGCATGCTCTACCAAATGGGAGGCTACGACCAAATGTCCCGTTCGGGGGCCGCGTGTATCTATACGGGGATGATGACTGACACTGGGGCATTTACCTATAACTCTAACGACCCCGAGATTTACGTATGTATCAGCCTCTTGCTCAAGAAGCGCATTGATAAAGACCGTATTTACCGCAACGTTCACAATAATTATTCCGAACATCGCTTGCGCCTTCAGGGCTATATCCTGCACAAGAAGACGGAATTCTTTGAGGGTCGTCGCGCAGCTATTTTCACGGTGACGCGCGAGGAAATGAAGGAATTTAAATTCATTCGTGGCGACATGGAGGGCGTAGTGAATATGCCTCTACAGGTTCGTGGAATGCGCTTAAGCATTTCCTTGCGCGAGGATACGGAAAAAGATGTCATTCGTGTCAGTCTGCGCTCTGTCGATGACTTTCCCTGCAACAAAATGGCGGAACAATTCTTCAACGGTGGCGGACACCTCAACGCCTCTGGCGGAGAACTTCCTTTCCCTATGGAAGAAGCCGTTGAAACAGCCAAACGCGCCATCGAGGCATTTAAAGACCAACTCTACGGCATCAAACCTGAAGAGAAACAAGCATAACAATAAACCGAGCAGAAGCCCTGTCTTCCGCTCGGTTTATTGTTTTTTTCTCAGAATAACCTATAACCACTATAGCCCCTATAATCCCTATAGTTTCTATAGTTACTATAAAGTCCTATAATCCTCTACCCCATCTGCTCCTTCAAGAAGCGCTCCATCGCGCGATAGAAATCAAAGCGATTTTCCTGGTTGTGGAAGCCATGACCTTCGTCATCCTTCACCATGTATTCCACCTCCACGCCTCGCACTCTTAAAGCGGCCACCATCTGGTCGCTTTCCGCCTTGTTCACTCTCGGGTCGTTAGCGCCCTGTGCAATAAAGAGCGGCGCCTTTATCAGATGTGCCTGAAGGGCTGGACTATAGGCACGAAGCATCTCCAAATCCTTTTCAGGGTCGCCCACTTGCTCATACATCATTTCGAGGAGCGGACGCCAATAAGGGGGTATGGTTTGCATGAAGGTCAAGAGGTTGGAAACACCTACGTAATCGATACCGCAAGCATACAAATCGGGCGTAAAGCAAAGCCCAGCCAACGTGGCATAACCGCCGTAACTACCACCATAAATTGCTATGCGCTTCGCATCAGCAATGCCCTGCGCAATCAACCAGTTTACGCCGTCCGTAATGTCGTCTTGCATCGCCTGCCCCCACTGCTTGTAACTCGCTTCAAGGAACTTGCGACCATAACCTGTTGAACCGCGGAAATTCATTTGGAACACGGCATAACCGCGATTGCAAAGGAACTGCACTTCTGCCGAATAGCCCCACGAATCTCTTGCCCAGGGACCACCGTGTGGGTGCACCACGACGGGCAATGCCTTTGCCGTCTCAGGCGTGTAGGGATGGGGTAAAGAAAGATACGCCTCGATGGTCAAACCATCGCGAGAGGTATACGTCACTGGGTGCATCGCCACCATATCTTCCTCCTGCAACCACGGCGCTAACTCCGTAAGCAACGCAGGACTCCCCACAGCGCGGTCGTAAAAGTAATAACGCCCACGCGTGCGGTCACTGCCCACATAAATCAAGTATTTCTGCTCCTCCTTATCCGTAGCGGTGATACCGAAACGGCGCCCCTCGAAGAAGCTACGCAAATGCTCACGAAAGGCGGCCTCTTCATCATCAAAATAATGGCGAATGGGGTCCTTATGTCCCTGACAATATACCGCCAACAACTTCTTGCGCTTGCGCGAATACGAAATGCTTGACACGTCATACTGCTCGTGGGCATAGAGCTGCTCCAACTCCTCACACGTTGCGGGATTCATCAACACGAGTGCCACCTTATCACGCCCAAGATTCGTAGCAGCATACACCAAACGGTTATCGGGTGTAAACTCCATGAAATCAACCGACTCCTTAAAGTTCGTGGTCAATACGGGTCGGAACTCCTCCGCCTCATGTTCGCGATAAAGAATCTGCGTATTCACCCCATCGACAATGGCGGTCACTACGCGCAACTTTCCTTCGTGGTCGGTCATATACCCCTGCCAATTCCCGGGATTCTCTGCCAACTGCGTGAGTTCGCCCGTCTCCAAGTTCAGGCGGTAGGGGTCAAAAATCTCCGCCTGGCGCTTGTTCATGCCGATAATCACCTCGTTGGGGATGTCCTCCAAGTCATCAATGAGCGTAGTGCGCACTCCCGGGAAAGCGGTATAGGCACGCAGGTCGCTACCGTCAAGATTCACACCATAAAGTTGGTAATTCTCGTCGCCCGCCGTGTCTTTCATAAACAAAATGCGCTCATTCGTGGCCCACATATAGCCAGCCACACTGCGCGCCGTCTCGCTCGTCAGGCGCACCGTCTCTTCGCTCCCAATGCGTTGCACAAAAATGTTCATGCGGTCCTCATAGGGCGCAAGAAACGAGAAGTAGTTGCCATCGGGAGAGATTTGATAGCCCGAACGGTCGGAATTGCGAAAAAAATCTTCAAGTGTATATTGTTTTACCATGACTATTTATGAATGTGAAAATACGAAGTTGATAATTCTAAAATAAGGGATGTGTTTTCATTTGACAAGTAGGGACGCACGGTTCGTGCGTCCTTAATACTTACGAGATTCTCGCCCTACGCTACAACAGGATATTTCTGTTAATTAAGGACGCACGGACCGTGCGTCCCTACTTTTCTAGTGTTTTTTCGTTCGACGCACAAAAATACGACTCACCCACTAAAAAATCTAACACAACGAACAATTCTGTTGTCACTTATTGTTTATATTGCTTCTATATAACAAAACCCTCAGCAAACATGTTACAGCACTGTTTTGTTTGTATTTAGACAATGTAGATACTTCAGCAAATCACGTTCGTAATGCCCCCGTAGGAGGGCACACTTGCCTAACCGCGGGTGAGCAAGGCGAACCTGCGGATTAGGGGTAAGACTATGCTTTTCT
>CALCUV010000302.1 GCA_937906765.1 uncultured Prevotella sp. | reverse complement strand
TCCCGTTGCCGTGCGCTGGTATTCACTCCTGTGGGCGATAGGTTTGGCTTTGGCATATATTGTAGTTTACAAACTCTACCGCCATCAGAAGTTGACGCAAGCACAATTCGACCCGCTCTTCCTCTATTGCTTTTTCGGCATACTGATTGGGGCACGCTTGGGCCACTGCTTGCTTTACGAACCCGGCTATTACTTGACGCACATTGCGGAAATGATTTTGCCGTTCAAAACTATGCCCGACGGAAGCACAAAATTCATTGGTTACGCCGGACTTGCCTCTCACGGGGGCACCATTGGTGTTATCGTAGCTCTCATGCTTTATGCGCGCAAAACGAAGGTAAAGTTCCTCCACGCTCTTGATAACATCTCCATCGCCACTCCCCTTACGGCGGGATGTATTCGCCTCGGAAACTTGATGAACTCCGAAATTGTGGGCAAGGCTACAGGAAGTGACTGGGGCTTTATATTTGCGGCAAACGGCGAAAGTTTCCCCCGCCACCCCGGACAACTCTATGAGGCTATTGCTTACTTCCTGCTGTTCCCCATCCTACTCTTGCTCTACAAGAAGTCGCCTCAGCGCGTCGGTTCGGGTTACTTCTTCGGCACGGCCATACTTTGCATCTTCACTTGTCGCTTCTTTATTGAGATTTGCAAGGAAGTGCAAGAACCTTGGGAACTCCAAATGCAAAACATAATAGGCATTAATCAAGGTCAGTTACTCAGCGTGCCCTTCATCCTACTTGGTGCTTACCTTGTGTGGCGTAGTGTGAAGCAGAAGGCGTAATTCTTGGCGCCGCGTTTCTCGCTAAAATGGGGAACTTCTCGACCTGCGAAAAACAAAAATAGTTTTGCGAAAAATTCAAGCACAAAGAGTTGTTCTTAAAGCACAAAGAATTTTTCCTAAAGCACAAAGAATTTCACCCCCTTCAGAAGCGCGCTAAATTCTGTGGTTTCAACGCTCTACAAACTCCCTAAAAATGAAGATTCTTCTCGTTAACACATCATCTGCAACTGGCGGAGCGGCGATTGCTGCTCGCCGACTTATGGATGCATTGGAGAAAAACGGCGCAGAGGTCAAAATGCTCGTTCGCGACAAAGATGATGACGACCCCAGAGTAGTTGCGCTACCCCCTTCATTTCTCTTAAAAGCAAAATTCGTAGCGGAAAGGGCGGAAATATTTCTTGAAAACAACCTCAAAAAACACCGACTCTTTGAAGTTGACCATGCCGCTCACGGCACTGATATTACGCGACTCCCCATCTTTGACTGGGCCGACGTTATTCACCTACACTGGGTGAACCAAGGTATGCTTTCTTTGGACGACATCGGAAAGATTCTTCAGAGTGGCAAACAAGTGTGGTGGACTCTCCATGATATGTGGCCCTTTACGGGAATCTGCCATCACGCTCGCCAATGTGAGGGTTGGAAAAAGCAATGTGGGAATTGCCAACTCTTGATTAATGGTGGCAGTAAGGGAGACCTTTCTTACCGCACGTTCATGAAGAAGCAGAAGGTCTATGACTTGGGCAACATTCGCATAGTTGCGTGCTCGAATTGGTTGGCTGATTTGGCCCGTAAGGCACCCCTGTTCAAGAACTTTACAGTGGAGAGCATTCCCAACCCAATCGACACCACCTTTTACACTTCCGGTAACAAGACGGAGGCACGCCAGAAACTCGGTTTGCCACTCAACAAGAAGTTACTGCTTTTCGTGGCCTATCGTGCTACGGACCGCAACAAGGGAATCTATTACTTGGGCGACGCACTCACCACCATTCAAGAACGCAACGCTGATT
>CALCUV010000301.1 GCA_937906765.1 uncultured Prevotella sp. | reverse complement strand
CGTTCCAACTGTCCTTTACATCAAGGATGGTAAGGTTGTTGAAAAGCAAGTTGGTGCTGCAACAAAGAACGTATTTGCCGAAAAGCTCCAAGCTACTTTATAAGCTAAAAAATCTATAAGATTATGGCAGCTTTTGAAGATGAACTTCTTGATGATGCGCAACACGACGCACAAGCAGTTTCCTACATGTATGCCCATCTGCCTCAAGAAATGCAGGAAAAGTTTTCTGAAGAAAATCTCTATTATTGCTTAGACTTGATTGAGACCTATCTCACAGAAAAAGTTGATTTTAGTGCCGAGGAAGTTGAACTTGACTTGGAAGTAATCACCAATTATATTCTTGAAGTAGCGAAAAAAGACGCCTACGAAGCGCTTGATGAAGAGGGTGTATATCTTGCTGTAAATGCTTACTTTGACTTCGAAGAAGAAGCAGGTAACTTGTAATGCAACATCACAATTATTAATATGAAAATTAGGAAGAAAGCATCTGTCTTTCTTCCTAATTTTTTGTTATAGAAGTATTAATAAAGCATTAGAAATCATTCTTGACTTCAAAATATCATCAAGCAAAAGTTATTATCAGACTATTTGTTTAAATACTATTATATTTGAAATTAAGAGTAACTTAGTGAAAATTCTATTACTCTTAATTTAAATTAAGTTACTTATAATTTCGGCTGTTTTAAAAGTAATTATGGCAGTGATTTTAGAAAGGATGGTTGTAAGTCATGAAACGGTGATTCTCTTATTCTAATAACAAAACTCTTAAGTCAGAATCGCCGTTACGGGGCTATTGATTCATAAATATAGTCGATAATTGTCGTTATAATTTATAAAATTAATGTATCTTTGCTTATTAAAAGTTTTAAGTAGAAACAGAGCACTTTATCTGACACGATTATGACTATTGATATTCTAATCTGTTCGTTAAATAAAGGGATTGTTAAAGTTCCTGACGTACTGCTTCCTGCAAGCGAGGGAGTGAGGTATATCGTTTCGTATCAATATACCGACGAACGCTATTTGGATTTGATTCCTAATGAATTGAAGGAACGTGCCGACATCACCTTATACCAATACAAAGGCGAAGGATTGTCTGCGAATAGAAACTTGGCCATGGATAAGGCTAAAGCAGATCTTATCATCTTTGCAGATGATGATGCCCGATTCACAGATTCGTCAATAGAATTAGCTAGAAGTACGTTTGAAAACAATCCGGATCTTGACGTTGCTTTTTTCACGGCAAGCACCTACACGGGCAAGAGTTTAAAGGACTACCCTAAAGAAGAACGTTTGGTGACTGAAATCCCAAAGGATTATTCCATCTCAGCAATAGAAATGGTTTGTCGTCGCTCAAGAGTTCAGAGTGTTGTCCGCTTTGACGAAAGATTTGGATTAGGTACAAAATTCTTGACGTGTGGTGAAGAAGATATCTGGTTGACAGATGCGTTGCGATTGAATCTCACTATGAAATATTTCCCCAAGAAGTTGGTGGAGACGTCAACAATGCTTAAGAAATCCCTGGTTTATATTGATGCCGGTGTGCAACGCAGTAGGGGGGCTTTTGAATACTACATCCATGGATTGTATGCCTGGATAGTGTGCTTCAAATTTGCTTTTCATGCAGCAACTAAGGGTTATTGTCACTTTATCCCTATGATGCGCCATCTCTCCGAAGGTATTATTTATATGAGAAGAACGGAGCGGAGAAATTAAAATTGTAGGTAATTAAATTGATTTAGGTTTATCAGACGTCTAATTAACATATTAAAAATAATGGTAGGTGCTGTTTTGTGTACTTACCTTATTTTGTTGATATGTATAAATTTAAAACCTATCAAGGATATCTGGATAGGCGAGGTTGAAGAAGAATTAACAGATTTGCTTCAATCAAAAGTTGATATTGAAGATATTGACATAGGCCTATTTAACAGAGTCATGATTAAGAACCTCATTGTCTTTGACCAAAACAATGAAGTTATATTGCATACGAACAAGTTTTCGGCAAGAATATCATTATTTGAATTAATCAGAGGCGATATATCTGTCAGAACAATACTGCTGATGGATTCAGACATACGCCTCTATCAAAACTCTCCTGAATTACCTGCAAATTATCAATATCTCGTTGACCTTTTTAAAAATCCAGACGAGCAAACCAATAGTTCTAAGTTTACTATCAGTTCGTTAATCATCACCAGAGCAAATATATCCTTCGATAAAAGATGGATGACGAAAAAAGAGGGATTTGATGAAAACCACATCGCAATCAAGAACTTAAACACGAACCTTTCTTTATCCGTGCATGAACAGAATAAGATTCGTCTAAGAGTACGCAATTTTTCATGCTCAGAATCATGTGGGTTTAATATTAAGAACATTAATTTAATAGCAGAGACCAATTCTAATGAATTGATTATCAATAATGCGAAGATTACTTTGCCCAATAGCGAAATTGCCACTGATGGTTCATTCTATGTAGGATTAGACTCATTAAATCCTACTCTTTCAGGAGAAATTAAGGTGCACAATTTAGCTGTTCAGGACTTCAATCGATTATATCCCCCATTGGCGCAAAGCGACTTTACGTTCAGAGGCAACATAAATTGCACAAAAAGAGAAGACTGCGTTTCACAAATAAGTGTGGCAATAAATGAGGTAAAGAATCATTTTAACTTAGATTTTACAGCTAATTGCGCAAACTTTTCTAACTATAATCTTTCTCTCCAAACTTTAAGTGCAGACTCTTTATTCATTAGTCATGTAACAAAAATACTAAATAATAAGCATGGTGAAAAGTTAAACAGACTCAAACATATTTCCTTAAACGGGGATGCTAATTATGAAGTTAAATCACAAAGTGGAAATGTGAACCTTAACATGAAATCCCCAGTTACTGGAGATATCATTGTAAAGTCAAAACTCTTAGACCAAATACTCAATTTAGATTTAATAACAAAGGGCACCAACCTTCAAACACTCATAGATTCAAAAGTTTGCCCGGATTCACTTACTTTATCTGCTAATTTACAGGCATTAGTAAGTGACTCAACCTTCCGTCCACAACAATTAAACTTACACATACTTGCTGCTAAAAATGACCACTATTATAATTTAGGTGATATAAATTCCAATTTTAACTTTAATCATAATAGTGTCAAATGCAATATCAAAAGTAACCATCCAGACTTACGTTTAAGTTTAGATGGTTCGTGCATGTATTCAAACAATCATGTTTCAAACATTAAACTTGATAGCAAAGTCCAACACGTAGACCTTGCAAAGTTTGGTGCGAGAGATTCTTTACTTAAAGGCATTTGGAGCGGTAATGTTCGCTTAATTATTCCAAAATTAACGGAGAAAAACTTAAGTGTAGATTTAAGAGCAGACTCTATTGTTGCTAACAGAAGTTCAAAACCTTTCAAGGTGCAAAATTTAGTGGCGCAACTGGATTACAAAAAAAATGCACCCTCTAAATTCAATCTTTATAGTGACCCCATATCAATTAATGCAGAAGGTGTTCTTGACCATACTACCATATTCGAAACTATAAAATCAACACTTACACAACATATTTCAACATTTAACACAAAAGAATCGTATAGAGATAAATCAGTTCATAAATATAATGAAAATTCATTGAGTTTCCTTGTGAATGTTCATAAGGGAGACTTTCTACATGAAATGTTTTTCATCCCTCTTGAAGTTTCAGATGGCACAACTATAGAAGGTCAATTATCTAAGGACAAAAGTAATTCATACATTTCTACCCGTATAGAAAGGGTGAATTTACAAGATTTTGAACTAGAAAATTTGTCGCTCCATTTTCAATCAAAAGAGTCTGGAGCAAGTATGCTTTTACAAGCAAGAAAAAAACTCGTTGATGATCATCTACAATTCGTTTGGGGAGCACAATTAGCAAACGATTTATTAGAGACAAACATTGAATGGGATTGTATAAATCAGCATAACATTACGGGTAGCATTAATGCTATTACAAATTTTCAACCCGATAGTTCTATAGTCACAACCATATTACCTACTACCCTACTCCTCGCAGATTCTATTTGGAATATATCTAAGGGAGAAATCTATATTAAGGACCAAAAGCATTACATCAAAAACTTAACAATTAATACATTAGAACAAGCAATAACCTTAAATGGAGGTATATCGCAAACTTACCGTGATTCGCTCAGAGTTTCTTTAAATAATATCAATGTAGGTGATATCTTTGAGAAAATTAAATATAACAAACTCATATTTGAAGGGTTAGTTAGTGGAGATGTTCATCTAAGTCTTTCTCCAGGACTACCATTACTTAAATCTCAACTAAAGGTAAAATCGTTTAAATTCAATAAAGCATTGCTTGGAGATGCAGATATCAACGCAACTTGGACTTCACTCAAAGACAAAATAAATCTTCGAGGAGACTTCATAGAAGAAAATGTGGGATACACAAAGGCCAACGGTTATATCTGTCCTGCAAACGATTCCATTGATTTAAGGATAACCGCAAATAAGACTAATCTGACTTTTTTAACAAATTGGGTCAAGCATTTTATTCAAGATATTAATGGTAGCACTTCTGGGTTCTGTCGTCTTTACGGTACCCTAAAAGATTTAGACATGAGTGGATTGATGAAGATTAACACCTCACTCTATGTTCCTGTTAATGGAGTAACTTACAATTTAAGTGACGCTAGGATTGTTATAAATCCAGGTGAGTTTAATTTAGAAGAAGGAGTTATCTCTTCGTCAGAAGGAGGCAACGCTCGAGTACAAGCACAAATAAATCATGACAAATTCAGAAATTTCCGCTATGAATTAAATGTAGATGCCAATGGATTATTACTATTTGACAAAGCGAAACAGAATGACATGCCATTCTATGGTACTGTTTTTGCTAATGGTAATGTAAATCTAAATGGCGGTTTACGCTATATGAATTTGAGCATTGATGCGACTCCTACAAACAATTCTCTAATTGTATATACCGAAAATAATGGCATTGGAACGCATAATTCTAATGATGGAGTTATAAACTATAGAAATGTGTCCCAAGATTCCAATAGTGAATATAGTTTGCCCCTTCTTACAAAAATCAATGCTCCACAAACCGATATGAGGTTCCGTTTCAATATAAACATGAATCCATCTGCAACTCTCAGAGTCTTGATGGACGAAGTTTCTGGAGACCATTTAAATTTAATAGGAAACGGAACCTTAGTTGCTGATTTTTATAACAAAGGAACATTCCAATTGTATGGCAATTATGAGTTAACAGGTGGAAGTTATCAAATGAGTATTCAAGATGTATTAAAGAGAAATTTTGAAATACAAAATGGTAGTTCCATTATATTCGGTGGTAATCCTGATAACGCACAATTATCACTTAAGGCAATTTACACTGTATCTTCCGCATCATTAGCAGATTTAAACATAGGCGAGAATTTTTCGGATAGAAATATCAAAGCAAATTGCATCCTTAACATTGGTGGTACAGCATCCAATCCTAATGTCAACTTTGATTTAGATTTGCCTAACATCAATGATGATGAAAAGCAAATGGTGCGAAAATTAATTACAACTGAAGAAGATATGAACATGCAAGTGATCTATCTTCTTACTCTTGGACGCTTCTATACTTACGACTATACCGTTTCACAAAACAATAAGCAGAGTCAATCAACTTTAGCAGCTAATTCATTCCTTTCCTCTACACTAAGTTCACAAGTTAACGAAGTTATTTCTCAAGCATTAGGTTCGAATAACTGGACATTTGGAACAAACTTTACAACAGGAACATCTGGTTGGACAGATATGGAGATAGATGGTGCTATTAGTGGTAAACTTTTGAACAATCGTTTGCATCTATATGGTAATATTGGTTATCACGAGAACCAGTATAATGCGATGAGAGGCACAAACTTTGTTGGTGATTTTGATGCAAGATTCCTCTTAACCCCTAACGGAGGTATCTTACTTAAAGCGTATAGCGAAACCAATGATAAATATTTTACGAAGTCCGCGTTGACTACACAAGGATTAGGCATACAATTCCAAAAGGACTTTACTAAGTTAAAAGAACTCTTTACTAGTACAAAGAGGAGAACCCCCAAAAAACTTAAAACTGATTCTATAAATTCAGATGGTAATCTCCAAAAAAATAAGTTATAAATTGCAGATATAATTTTCAATAGAATAGTGAAGTGATAGTTTATTTAGAATTAATACTTCAGAAATATACTTAACCTATGAATTACATCGAAACTCACATAAAAGGTGTTTACATCATTGAACCTCGCCTCTTTAAAGATGCTCGAGGATACTTTACGGAAACCTATAACATGGATGACTTTAACAAGAGTATAGGTGCAGATATTCAGTTCGTTCAAGATAATCAATCAATGTCTAGCAAGGGCGTCCTACGAGGTTTGCATTATCAACAAGGTGAAGATTCACAAGCGAAGTTAGTACGTGTAATCAAAGGGACTGTGCTTGACGTAGCTGTTGATATTCGCAAAGATTCACCCACATTTGGTCAGCACGTTATGGTTGAACTGTCTGCGGAAAACATGAAACAACTCTTCATCCCTCGTGGTTTTGCTCACGGATTTTATGTCCTTTCTGATGAAGCAGTTTTTATCTATAAGGTAGATAATCGTTATGCACCTCAATCAGAGCGTACTCTTGCTTATAACGACCCTGCTTTAAATATTCAATGGCCTATTTCACCCGAAAATCCACCTTTGTTATCCGACAAAGATATAAATGCAGCAATTGCTCTTGATGAGGTAATTGCATTTTAAGACCAACTTAAGTTGTATTATCCATAGGAAGGGAGTAATGACCTGAACTTACAACTAGTCATATCACGTAAATAAACTAAATACAATTATATTATTGATGGAACACATCAGAAATTTTTGCATTATCGCTCATATTGACCATGGTAAGAGTACTCTAGCCGACCGTCTTTTGGAGCGTACAAAGACTATACAAATAACAGAAGGGCAAATGTTGGATGACATGGAACTTGAGAAAGAAAGAGGTATAACCATCAAGAGTAATGCCATACAAATGGAACATGAAATTGATGGTCAAAAATACGTTCTTAACCTCATCGATACTCCTGGACACGTTGACTTTGCTTATGAAGTGAGTCGTAGTATTGCTGCCTGCGAAGGTTGCTTGCTCATTGTTGATTCAACTCAGGGAGTACAAGCACAGACGATCTCTAACTTATATATGGCTATCGAACATGACCTTGAGATTATCCCTGTACTGAATAAATGTGACATGCCTAATTCTATGCCCGAAGAAGTTTCTGATGAGATTATTGAACTTCTTGGTTGTAAGGAAGAAGATATTATTCATGCTTCTGGTAAAACTGGACAAGGTATTGACGAAATTCTCCGTGCAGTTGTAGAGCGTATTCCAGCACCTAAAGGAGACCCTAATGCTCCGCTTCAAGCATTAATTTTCGACTCTGTGTTCAACTCCTTCCGCGGCATCATTGCTTATTTTAAAATTGTTAATGGGTCTATTAGTAAGGGCGAAGACGTGCTCTTTGTCAACACTCAAAAACAATATGATGCAGATGAAATAGGTGTGCTTAAAATGGACCTTTCGCCACGCCAGAAGTTAACATGCGGAGATGTTGGGTATATTGTTTCGGGTATCAAAACAGCAACAGAAGTTAAAGTTGGTGATACCATAACCTCTGTTGCTAATCCTTGTGACAAAGCGATTGATGGTTTTGAAGAAGTTAAACCCATGGTTTTTGCAGGTATCTACCCTATCGAAACTGAGGATTTCGAAATGCTTCGTGCATCACTCGAAAAATTACAACTCAACGATGCTTCATTGACTTTCTCACCTGAATCTTCAGTTGCGCTCGGTTTTGGCTTCCGTTGTGGATTCTTAGGTATGCTCCACATGGAAATTGTACAAGAACGCTTAGACCGAGAATTCAACATGAATGTCATTACTACCGTGCCTAACGTATCCTATCATATCTATGACAAACATGGCGAAATGAAGGAAGTGCACAATCCAGCCGGTATGCCCGACATTCTCGAAATAGAACATATTGAAGAACCCTACATTCGTGCTTCAATTATTACTCGCACTGACTACATTGGTAATATCATGACGCTTTGCCTCTCGAAGCGTGGTGAATTAATTAAGCAAGAATACGTTAGCGGTAATCGAGTTGAATTACATTACGATATGCCTTTGGCTGAAATTGTTATTGATTTCTACGATAAACTGAAGTCTATCTCCAAGGGTTATGCCTCATTTGACTACCACCCCATTGGTTTCCGCCCCTCTCGCTTAGTTAAGTTAGACATTCTTTTGAATGGTGAACCTGTGGATGCTCTCTCTACACTGACACACGTAGATAACTCCGTATTCTTCGGACGTCGTATGTGTGAAAAGTTAAAAGAACTTCTGCCTCGTCAACAATTTGATATCGCAATTCAAGCTGCTATCGGAGCAAAAATTATTGCTCGCGAAACTGTTAAACAGGTGCGTAAAGACGTTACAGCTAAGTGTTATGGCGGTGACGTTTCGCGTAAACGAAAACTTCTTGAAAAGCAAAAGCGAGGTAAAAAGCGTATGAAGGAAATTGGTAATGTGCAAGTTCCTCAAAAGGCCTTTTTAGCAGTACTCAAGTTGGACTAGTTTTCTAATGGTTAATTTAGTACTAGTAAATTGATAGGGACAAGTGAGAATTATACATACCAATTTATATATAGTTATTCTTTAATCTAAAATAGTAAGTTTCCTAAATAAGTGCTTCTTAGTCAAAACATAATGTATCTGAAAGGAGTAGGTCCTCAACGCGCGGAGAAACTCAAAAAATATTTTGAGATTGAAACCGTTAGGGATCTACTCTACAACTTTCCGTATCGTTACGTTGACCGGACAAAGTTCTATCGCATTAATGAACTTATGGAAGGTATGGACTATATTCAGTTGCGCGGGAAAATAACAGATTTTGATGCACCTGAGGGTGTAGGAAGCAAGCGTCGTATTAAAGCATTTTTTACTGACGGTACAGGGTATTTACAATTGGTTTGGTTCAATGGTTTGAAGTATGTCACTTCTAACTATAAGGTGGGGCAAGAAATTATTGTATTTGGAAAACCCTCTTTTTTTAATGGTCAAATCAGCATTGTCCACCCCGAAATTGATTTAGTTGAGAAAGCGTCGCTTGACGGACAAATGA
The DNA here is from genome assembly GCA_937906765.1 of uncultured Prevotella sp. GTDB lineage: Bacteria > Bacteroidota > Bacteroidia > Bacteroidales > Bacteroidaceae > Alloprevotella. Next base: position 6,361 of record CALCUV010000301.1, on the reverse strand, counting down.
TGCCTCGCTATCACATGACCGACAAAGTAGGAAATGCCATTACTCAACGAAATCTTTCAGATTGGGTGAAAACTGCACTTGAATTTGTTAAAGGAAAACTAGCCGACCCTCTCCCTGAAGAGATTCTACGTGAGCGTGGTTTCTTATCCTTAGAAACTGCACTCCGTTATATGCATTTTCCCAAGAATGCAGAGGAAGTCGCACAGGCACGAGCCCGACTAAAATTTGAAGAACTTTTCTTCTTGCAACTTGAAATCTTGCGCTATGCTCAAAAGAAAAAAACAGAGCGTGGATTCTACCTTCCTCGAGTAGGTGATAATTTCAATAAATTTTATGCAGACCACCTACCCTTCTCGCTCACAAATGCTCAAAAACGTGTGGTTCGTGAGATTAGAAATGACTTCATTAGCAACACCCAAATGAATCGCCTTGTTCAAGGTGATGTAGGGTCTGGTAAAACATTGGTAGCCTTTCTTTCCTGCTTGATTGCTATAGATAATGGTTTTCAAGCGTGTCTTATGGCACCAACAGAAATTCTTGCTGAACAGCATTTTCAAACACTTTCTTCCTTTGCTGAAGGACTTAACGTAAAGGTCGAATTGCTCACAGGAAATGTAAAGGGAAAACAACGTAATTCTATTAAGGAAGGACTCCTTAATGGATCCGTCCATCTTCTTGTTGGCACACATGCACTCATTGAACCCAATGTAGTTTTCAGAAACCTTGGACTCTGTATTATTGATGAGCAACATCGCTTTGGTGTGAAGCAACGCGCACAATTATGGAAGAAAAACACACTTCCTCCTCACGTACTAGTTATGACTGCAACACCAATTCCGCGTACTTTGGCAATGACACTTTATGGTGACTTGGATGTTTCTGTCATTGATGAGCTTCCACCTGGTCGTAAACCCATACAGACATTCCATTATTATTATAAAGATTCTAGTCGAATCATCGAGGGAATAAAGTCAGAACTCGCTAAAGGAAGACAGGTTTACATTGTTTATCCGCTGATTAAAGAGAATGAGCGAATTGATCTTCTAGACCTGGAGAGAGGTTATAATCAATTAGTTGAAATTCTTCCTCAATATAAAATAGGTCAACTCCACGGAAAAATGAAACCTATTGATAAAGAGGAAGCAATGCAACGTTTTGCCAACGGCGAAACGCAAGTTCTTGTTGCTACAACGGTTATAGAAGTTGGTGTGAACGTGCCCAATGCCTCTGTGATGGTTATTCAACACGCTGATAGATTTGGACTTGCCCAACTTCATCAACTACGAGGACGAGTAGGACGCGGAGCAGAAAAAAGTTATTGCATTTTGCTTACGAACTACGAACTCTCGGAAAATACACGGCGTCGAATGCAAATTATGGTTGAAACCACCGATGGTTTTGTAATTGCTGAAGAAGACCTCAAACTTCGTGGTCCTGGCGATCTTGAAGGTACTGCCCAAAGTGGACTGCCTTTCAACCTTAAAGTTGCCAACCTAACAAAGGACGTAACAATAATGGAACAAGCACGACATTCGGCAACAAGGATTATAGAGACAGATCCTCTGCAATCCCTACCAGCTTATCAAAATTGTTATCATCACTTGAAGAATCTAAAAAAGCAATACATAAATTATGCTGACATTAGTTGATATAATTCGTAGAGTTCAAAGTTGAACTTTAAAGATGAATGTCCATTATGCGATTCGCCCATGATTCTGTATAAAACCAATAATAATTAGTTTTTCGACAAAATCTTCTACGATAGATTACCCAACAGATTGATGGGATTCCAATAACTAACAAGTAAAAAGGACCTAACCATTTACTCTGTACGGCATGCCCGAGTTCGTGTTTCAATGTAAAGACCTTGTCTTGAGCAAATTTTGAAACAAATACGTAGTTTCCAAGTGAGACACTACCATTTAGGGATGTTGTTTCGTAAATATTTACTCCACTAATGCAATATTTGTATTTGGGACGACATATTGTTTTAAAGATGACACCGCACAAGTTTTGTGGAAGTTGCCAAATATATAATAGTATGCTCTTCATATTAGTATATATTGCGATATTTTTTGATTTTCCCTATTGAGAAGTAAAGAGACTAGGAGTTTCTGAAATTGAACCTCTTAGTCTCATTTATTTTATATAGATTAATTTCTAGCAAGGAACTTTGATTCCTACATTTACTTGATTTTTCATATTTATCAATTTCAAAGATTTGTTTCAACGCCTTTATCGGTAACGAATTAGTAAATATAAAAAGACGGATCAACCCTGTAAGGATAACCCGTCTTTCGTATATGATAGGAATTTTAGTTTTCCCAGTTTGTTGAGCTCCAAGGACTGTTGTACTTGTTACCGAGTTGAGCGCCGTCATTTGAAGTGTCGATAGTCTTTTGGCTATCCATCTTCAATGACGCAGCAATGAGGCCTTCGAGTTGGAACTCGTTAACGCTCATTTGGGGTTGAATATAAGTCTTTTTCATAATTGTATGAATTGAGTTTAGTGGATAGTTTAGAGCTTACTTTACAATAAACTTCTTGCCGTTCTGGATGTAGATGCCACCCTTTACGGCGTTCATTACGCGACGACCAGAGAGGTCGTAGATGGGAGCATTAGAGTCTGCACCGTTGTTGAGAACAGATTCGATTGCTGTAGTGCCATCTTCAAAGCGGAACTTCAAAGCAGCAGCAGTTGCATTAGGTACGTACAAGTATGCCTTGTGGCTATTGTTTTGGAAGCGATTGTTATTGAATGAATCTTTGTAGAAACCAACTTCGCCATCAACGAGACCGAGTGCGTAGTAAGTACCAGCAGTTGTGAAAAATTTAGTAGCTGCAGAACCGAGAAGGGCATTGTCAGAGATAGCTTCTACATCTTCGGTGATTGAGAAGTTGTAAGTAGTAGCTTCTTCAATATTTTCTGCGTACAATACTACACCTGTGTTAGCAGGAATAACCTCTAACGCTTCGCTCAATGTAGCCCATTCGCCATTGATTGTTACTGTGTGAGCAGTAACTCCTTCGGGAACATCAACAGCCACGGGAGCGTAGAATGTAGCGTACTTAGCAGCTGTGATTGTAACGGGGAGTGAAGTTACCTTTTCAAGTGTCCAGGAGTGGTTTGTTCCTTCGTGGTCTCCATGACCGTCACATCTGTCTGCACGAGTCCCTGAATTATCATGTAACCATCGAGAATCATTGCTAAACAATGTGTACTTATTGTCTGTAGGAGAAATATAAACACTCCAAGTGTTGCCCATAGAGTTGATATTTGCAAGTCCGCGAGTTCCGTTGATATATCTACCGTTAGCGTAGTTCAAGAAACCATTGTTGTCATCATAATAGAAGATAACACCAGCAGGATTGCAATCTGCTTCAGCCTTCATAGACATCTGACCATTAGAACCCCATGTAGCAGACGCATCAATATAATTGCCTGAGTGTCCCTTCAAACGGAAGTAACCGATTTCTCGAACAGCAACGAGCTTTTCAATCTTTGTCATTACTTCTTCTGAAGCATTACCAACGAGCTCTACCTTGTGGTTGCTACCATCGTCGTTGAGAGTGTTCCAACCACCTGTCCAAGAAATACAACCATCACCATAACTTGTAGAGTGGTTTACAACGGCTGAATTGTTTGTAGAGAACATGATGGGGTATTCAAGGTTGCTTGAAACCTTAAACGTAAACTTCTTACCTGTTGGAGAAACTGCAAAGGGAATTGAAGTATTGTTGGAAGCTTGAACGCCCATGAACTGTTCCTTACCGATATTGTAGAGGTAGTAGTTGCCGTTTTCTGATTTGTAAACCGTCCATTGGAAGTTTGCATTGTCCTTGCTACCTGTGAGGTTGTGAGATGTCTTAGCCGTTGATATAACATTGTTGTTACCATCCTTTGCACCCATCCAACCGCGTTCAGTTACGAAAGTGTAGATTTTACCGTTTTCAAAACCAGCAGGGTCAGCAACATATTCGCGATTTACGATTTCAATATTGTAGAGGTTTGAATAAGTGTTAGACAAAGCTTGAGTATTGCCCCAACCATCAAAAACACCATTTGATTTCATTACTACAAGTGAACCATCGTTTGTGCCATTACTTCTTTTGCCTACAAAATAGTATGTTTGTGTAGATGCAATTTCTGCGCCAGCATGAATAGTCCAGTCACAATAAGTAGTGTTGTATTCTCCAAGAACCCCCTTGTCACTATTGTAACCACCGTTCTTACCGCGCCAAATCATGTAAAGTGCCTTATCTTTGTTGTAGAAACTATACTTGTTGTTAGCGCGCTTCTCAACAAAGAATTTAGCGGCTGCGCCAAGTTCTTCTGCTGAAGATGCGCTCAAAGCCAATTCGTTGTTTTCGTTAATATAAAGGGTGTACTTTGTTATGCCATCCTTTTGGATGTTTGTGAAAGTAACTTCACAACCTGCAAAAACGCCAGCTGGCAATTGTGCCCACACTCCCAAGCAAGGGAGCATCAAGGCCAACATGAGTAAAATTTTTCTCATAAATGATAAATTAATGAATTAGTGTTAATAATTTTTCAAAAGATTTACGAACTTCGCTTGTCTGCTGCAAGCGCAATTTTATGATGCAAAATTAAGAATTTTATATAAAATAAACAACTGAAGTAGCACTTTAATTATAGGGGGGGGTATTTGCCTGTGTTTCAAGATGTTATGAAACATCAATTACACTCGCATTGGCATAAACAAGTCAATTTATATTAATGTTTTCATAAAGAGCATTATACTGTTGGTTTGTTGGAGCGAATGTTTAAATTAAATTAACACTATTTATACGATTATTTGATAGTCTATTTTTGATGTTTAAAATTAAACCTCAAATAGTTTTTCTTAAGTCTCAAATAGTTTTTCTTATTTGCTACTTAATTTTTCGTAAGTCTTACTTAGTTTTGATGAACTATGATTTATGCTTGAAATAGTCATTATGATTGGTTTTGCTATTTTATTTTATTTTTATTACGGCCCAAACTCCGTTTTTTTACTTCCGTTCGCTTATATATATAAATAAATGTATAACTTTGCAGAACTTTTGTTTCATCAGCATGAACAGTTCATTTTCTTGTTAATATCGGATTGTTTGTGTTTCCCATAAAATTTATGACTACTTACACTAAAGAACAGTTAATGCTTGTTTCTGTGGAGGTGCTTCAAGCGCTTGCACAACAATTTAATACGCCTCATAAGGATTCGGATGAGGTGGAAGTGTTGGTTGCTGACATCCTCGATGCACAACAAGTGATGCTCGAAGATAACGCTCCCATTGTTCCTGTTAAAAGAAAGCGTGGTCGCCCATCGAAAGCAGAAATTGCGGCGCGTGAGGCTGCTGAAGCTATGGCAAAAGCCATTACAGAAAATGAGAATGAAACAGCCGAAGCGCCTCTTGACGCAGAGACAACACCACTGGTGACTGAAATTTCTGAACTTCCGACACAGGAGAACGAAGAGGAAATTGTTAAGGTGCACGAAGTGACTGGGAAAAACTTCATAAAAATAGACGAGAACTTCGTTATCGTTGAAGATTTACCCAAAATGGAATGCATTGAACTCATGAAGGAAGATGACAATCAGAATTTGGCGGTAGATGAAGAGTTGGAAACACCTAAAAGTCCCACAGAGACCCAACAGTTTGTACCTCAGAAACCAGAAGTCATCCAAAAGCCCAAACCCGCTGTCCCAGAGATGATTCTGTTAGAAGGAGGTGGCGTTTTGGAACTCACGAAGGAAAGTTATGGGTTCTTACGTTCGGCGGATTACAACTACTTGACTTCTCCCGACGATATTTACGTTTCTCCAATGCAGTTGCGCCAATATGGTTTGAAACCCGGAGACGTTATTACGGGTAAGATTCGTGTGCCTCGTGAGGACGACAAATTCTTCGTGCTGCATAGTGTAGATACGATTAACGGATTATCACCCATGGAAGTGAGAAACCGTGTGGCTTTTGAACACCTCACTCCCCTATTCCCTGATGAGAAGTTTAATCTTTGTAAGGGTACGAAGGACAGTCTTTCGCGCCGTGTAGTTGATATTTTCTCACCTATCGGTAAGGGACAACGTGCGCTAATCGTGGCACAACCCAAGACGGGTAAGACCATGCTGATGAAGGAAATTGCGAATGCTATTGCTGAGAATCACCCTGAGACCTATCTCATGATGTTGCTCATTGATGAGCGCCCCGAAGAAGTGACAGACTTTGAAGAGTCCGTAGATGCACCGGTATATGCCTCTACCTTTGATGAACCTGCAGACAGACATGTGAAGATTGCCGGCATTGTGCTTGAAAAGGCAAAGAGAATGGTAGAATGCGGGCATGATGTAGTGATTTT
>CALCUV010000300.1 GCA_937906765.1 uncultured Prevotella sp. | reverse complement strand
TAGAGTTGCTCACCAAGTTTGATGCGAAGTTCCTCAAAGCGTGCAATCGCCTTCTCTTGCTGTGCAAGGGGTGTGTTGTTTGCTTTGGCGTATTCGTCAAGGATTGAGGTTCCCTCTTCAAATGCGCGTGTTGCCTCCTGCTGAGTGGAGCGCACCAGGTCAATGTTAGACGCCATTGCGGCGAGTGTCTTACTCACACCCGCTCCCGTGAGTTGAAGATCACCAAGCAACGGAGCGATTTTATCCATACCGCCCATTTTGCTTACCGCAGTAGCAAATTGCAGGAGCGCTGCGTTAGCGTCCTTCTTCATCAAGTCGGTAAATTGCTTTACGTCAAGTCCCACCGCATTTGCCATCTTGGCGGGGTCCTTATAGAGTTTTTGGATGATCTTCGAAAGGGCGGGACTACCTTCTTCGGCGTTAATCATGCTTTGGTCCATCACGGCGGCAAGTCCCATGATTTCTGCCTGAGTCATGCCCGCTTGCTTCGCCATGGAGGACAAGCGTCCCGCAAATTCTACGATATACCCTTCGGCGGCAGATGAAGATTGCCCGAGGGCGTTGATGGTAGAACCCGTTGCTATCATCGCCTGTTTGAGTCCCATTCTGTCGGAGTCTCCAAAGAGTTGGGCGAGTTTCCCAATGTTTTTCACCGCATCGTCGCCGAGGTCTTCACCCAGCGCAACATTGATCATGTCTGCTGCTTCTACGAAGTCCAGCACTGCCTCTTTACCTGTAATGCCCAATCGTCCGGCATCGCCAGCGAGTGCATTCAGTTGGTCACGCCCTGTGCGGGTGTCCATTTTCTTGAATTCCTCGTTGAGTTCCTTCACCTCGTCGGCAGTTATGCCTGTGTATTTAATCACTTGCGACTCTGCTTCCGCCATTTCTGCATAGGCATTCACTACGGCAGAACCTGTAGCCTTTATGTTAGAAATCACGTCCCACCCCATTTGTATGGAACCGATGATGCCCACCCAGTCATTACCAAATTTTATGATACTTTTTGTGAGTCCTTCTGCCGCCTTGCTCTCCTCCTTAATCTTCTTCAACTCCCCGTTGCATTCACTGAGCGCATCATTCAGCACCTCCCATTCCTTAGTCCCGCGCTCTATCTTCCCCGAGTTTAGTTCTTTCGTCAATTCACGGATGGTGCGTTTCAATTCGTTGGGAGTCGCCTTGTCCAGCCCCTTGAGGGTGTTGGTGATGGTCTCTCCTCGGGTTTGTGCTTTTGTAAGTTGACGTTCCAATTTCTGAATCTCCTTGGAATAAACCTCTATGCCCTTAGCGTCGCCCATACTGAATGCATCCAGCTTCTTTTGCTTGGCCACATCCAGTTTCTGGTTGATTTCGTCAAGTTTTTTCTTTGCCTGCTCTGAGTTGACAATCAGTTGTACGGTCTTAATATCTGCCATAATAAAAGCGTGTTACTAATGGTTTTTACGCCAAAAGTAACACGCCATACGTGAATATAAAAAGACTAATAATTACCCTTCATAATCTTCATCAATAAGGTAATTTCTATTTCCCGTGTTTCTATACCTCTCATATTGTTCGTCTGAGAAGGTACGTCCGCCTAAACTCCCCCTACGTTTCGAAGCTTTACACCCCTCAATATTCGCATCGCGGAAGTCCTTGCTCGTAATCATACCGTAAGCCCAAAAGGCAACGAGGACAACGAGGAACACGATAAGGATCCACATGATGATATTCAAAATTATGTGTAGCATAGTCTCTTTATTTTAAGGTTTTACATTTTGCTCGCCTCATTTATAAGGTGAGCAAGTTACCGAGCATTTCACTTCGCCATCAGCATCGCCATCTGATACTCCATGCGCGCATACGCCTTGGCTTCGGAAGCCGTTTGGATCGCCACATTGTAAGTGCCGCGTGCGTCCTCAATGATTTTCGCTCGGCGCTCCTGCGCATCCATGATTTCACACTCCAGGCGAGTAATCTGTTGCTTCAGCTCCTTGATGCGCTGGTTCGCTTCTCTGCACGCCTCGCTTCTCACATGGCGGAAGCGCTCAAAGGCGTCGCTACTCTCCTGCTTGATTTGGCGCATCGTGCGGTTATAGGCGCCTTGCACCTCTGCGCGGTTCATCACTCGGTTTGCACTCTCGTTGTTTTGGTTGTTGTTGAACATAATATTGAAGAACTAATTTTTTGCGGTACAAATTAAAAAAAGAGGAGACCGCTACCCTCTGTCCTTCACCATATGTTCAAACTGGCAGTGGAGCATTACTGCTTCCACGAGGGGCGGCGCTCCTCGTAGATCTGCCACGGGCTTGCGCTATAAGTCGATATGTAGGGATACAAAAAATCCCGACGAGCGTTCGGCGGGTTGCATCCGCCAGTTTGAAATTATGTAGAAGGACACTGCAAATGTACGCCATAAAACCGAATCCACCAAACTTCAGCGGGGGAAATTACAAAAAAAGTTGGTGTACCCTCACAGATACACCAACATATGATTAATTACTTAGATATCTTTGTACTAAAAGAATCTCTGAAAAATATCACACAAAGAGATTTAACCCAAAGTATCATCTCTGTACATTTTAACCTTTTTCATAATATCCTTTTCTTTTAGAGTTTGTTTTCACTGCAAAGGTATGAATTATATTTAATAAAACAAAGTTTCAGAAGATTTTTCGCTGAATTAGTCATCTTAAAGCTATAATGAAGCCTTGATTTTTGAATAGTAATCCTTTATATTTTTTTGTAAAACTATTATTGGTATCAGATAGAGATCTAAATTCATCTATAGTGCCTCTTGCATAAAATAAGTAACTAATATCGTCAGGACATTTGAAATTTATCGTCATCTTATTTGTTATATATAAGGCTCTAAATCCAATAGTAAAGTCCTTATCTAAGGAATACTTTTTCTCAATTATTTTTGAAATTTCATACTTCGTACAACCTTTTAGTTCTACTATTTGTTCAAAATAATGTTGCTTTCCTTTAATCTCTTGGGTTGTCGAAATAATTTTCGCAAGTTGATCATTTACTTTATAGTTTAACACTTTTACAGAGTAATCCGTACTATCCAAACCATCAATATCAATCCAACTTTTAAGTGGGAATGTGATTTTACGTTCGTTTTCTGCGATAAGTTCAAAGTTTATATCGTGACGTACCTTTATTATTCGACGTTCTTTATCTGCCCATTCTATATTAATAGTTGTATTGTAATCATTGTAGTAAATTTTATTTGCAACAGGTAGATACGTCTGCTTGATGTTTATCATCAGTTCCCTGTTTATCGCAGGAAATTTAGATTTGAACATTTCTCTTGTTACTCTCTCCCACACTTCTTCTAAATCATTGCGAACTTTCACAAAATCCTTCCCGTAAACAATATTTTGAATTTCTCTTTTGAAAATGCCAAGAAATTGAGCTGTATTAGTCAGATAACCTATCACTGCACCAATAACAAGGACATCACCTATTTTAATAAGAATATCATACCATAGTCCTTCTTCTTTTCCTATGATAAAAGCTATGATAAAGGCTACACTGCCAACAATAAGAGCAAGCCATCCTAAAGATCTTTTCAAAGTATCTTGTGAGAACATATATTTATACAATTAAAAGAATCCTTCACTAAAATGTACCCAATGGTCAAATAGACCGCAATCTGATTATATACAGATTACATTTAAGGAAGAAAACTTATTTTTATTATTATTGGGCACTGCAAAGGTAGTAATATTCCTTCTATTGTAAAAGGATTGGGATTATTTTAGTACAACTATATCAATAATATCCTCAAAAACCGAATTCACAAAAGTAGGGCGCTGAAAAACGCTTTCGCCCTTTTCTCCGCCCTTTTTCGTTTCCCAGAGGACTTCAGGAAACTTACTTCCTTAAGTCATACACACGAAAATCCCATTTTCTTTTACCTGTCAATAACGACAAGTAAAGAAAATGGGATTTTATTTTACTTTGCTTCTTCGGAAAGTACTCCGTCTACAATTGTTTGTTTAATGTCTTCTATGTTTTCTTGGTCAGAGGTCGTTAAGTTATTATTCAAAAAAACAAATGCACTTATAATTGTGGTATATATGATGAATATTACCCCCAGGATAATAACTCTAACTTTGTTAATAAATCCTTTCCAATATTCAATAACGATAATGAGTAGTATAGCAAACATCACAAGGATAACCCCTAACCACATCGTTGACTCCAATAATTGTCTCGGAGTTGAAACTTGTTGCGAGAAGATATTTATTGAACCAAAAAGAAACGTGACTACACCTATCAGAATACCACCTATTTCGAGGTATCTTTTTTCAGTGTTCTTAAGGTCTTCTTTAATGGATTCAGTATCTATTTTATCTTTGATGTATATGACAGAATTACGGATGAACTCAATCTCAGTTCTAAAGTTTTCTCTAACTTTTTGCAATTTATCATAATCTACCGGGCGTGATATTGATGATGGCAGAAATATTTTATCATTATCAACAGAAACAATACATTCATTTAAAAGTAATTGCACTGGATAAAAACAATGATTTTTACACCAATCAATATTCTTATCAAATTTCTTCATATAAGAATCTAACAACTGAATAGTGCTATTATAATCAAAAGAAGTGTCACGTGCATCTACTTTAGATTTTGCTTCCCTTAGGAGAAATTCTATAGCTTTCTTATATGGATAAAAATTTCGAATGTTTGTTTCTTCCTGAATATTCTCAATCACGTCAATTTCACCACGTAGTTGTTCAATTGTACATCCTTGTTGCTTAAGTACGTATGACAACTTACAATTATACATAAAATTGCGTAACGTACATAGTGCATATTTATCAAAATCATGTTGAATCGAACGATTGTAAATTCCCGTGTATTTCTGTTCGAAATTGCTTAACAATTTCCCTATTTGTCCTTCTGTTCCTCCTTCAACACAATAATGGTTCATCACATGTGCCATTTGTAGAAACGAACCTCTTCCCTCATAGATGGAAAGTTGATTATTTGCGACAATGGATTCTGGGGATGGTTGTCCTTCATGGATATTCTCAAAATAAGAAAATAGTTCTTGAATCTTGACCGGAAAATGTGCAATAGTACTGCGGGCGATTTCTTTCTTCTGTAAATCTATTAATATCTCAAATGAATCATCTTTCCGTAGTAACTTCTTTAATATAAAAGAAGCTTTATAAATGGCGAGCTGAAATACTTTTAAGCAACGTTCATCTGTTTCTTTCTCTTTTTCATATTTAAGAATTTCTAAAAGATTTGTGATTCTTTCCAAATTTATTCTGCTAAAAGACAAGTGATGTTCAATAGAGCACAAAGGGAAAATCAAATTCTTAAGAAGCTTGAAATATCTGTCGTCATGACTTAATACTGGAGGGTTTATTGTTGCTTTGAAGATGTATTTATGACTAATAGGATCCATTTTCTCCTTTAATGAGAAAATGAAGAAAGTAAAGTAATAAAACAAGTCTTTTATGTAATTGTCTAACAATTCATATTGATTATACAATCTTTCTTTTAAAGAAAATGAATATTCTGATTCTCCGTTGTTTGAACAATAATGCTCTTGAGTCCAATAACGTTCAAATGTTTGCTTCGCTCTATTGTGAGAACGTGTGTATAGTATATATTCTCCTCTCAATAAAGATTGAGATACATTAATGAAACAGAACTTATGAAATTCTGTTATTTTCTTTTTCCCTAAAATAAAGGATTCGTTAGCGTTGCTATCAGAAGACCAATCTAACTTATCAATCCAATCATCAGGAAACTCTTTTTCATATTCTGTCTTACACAGATAAATATGTTCGTAGGGATTAGTCTTACTCATAGAATTGACGATTTGCACGAATTTTGTCTATTGGCATATATCCACTTCTTTTACCAAGCAAAGATGCTATTGACATAGCATTCTGCCATGCTTCCCATTTGTGAGATATTTCTATCAATAAGGATGCAGGATATGATACTATTTTGGGATTCTTCTCCTTTAGCAAGAGTATAGCTTTATCTATTCTATGCTTATATTGTGGATCTATAGATTCTAAAATAGAATGGTCTTGTGTCGTTTGTACTAATTCGTGCACACCAAACGTATATAACATTGTTTCTCCGTTTACAATCGCCGTGTAAATATCTATTTCAACAGGGCCGTATTGCATCGCGCAAAAACTATCAAAGATGTCCAATAAATCACGATTTTCATTTTCAGCATCTTTAATAGTTGATACGAAAAACAACAATTTAAGGGTTGTTAATCTGGAAAAATGGTTATTTATACTCTGTTGATTAGATGCGCAATCTTTGTACCATTCAATTAAACGGTACACTAAATATTCAAACAACAGGATTTTTTTTGTTTTCGTATTCATAGTGCTTATAAACTCCTTTATGCAAAAGTAACACGTTTTTTATCAAGCAACAAATTTCCAGAAAAAAATAAAAACTATCTCCCAGATAATCGAAAATATCTGAGAGATAGTTTGAAATAAGTCGGAGTTAGTTTTTTATGTAAATCCTTCAAAAATCTTCAAGAATTTGCAAACAGAATTGCAAACGACTACGCCAAATTATCAAAAGCCCCTACGAACTGCTCACCGATGAAATCGCCGAGTTTCTCCTTCAGCACCTGTGTGCTGATGTACCACGATGGGGAGAACCAGGGTTTCTTCTCCCTCTTCTTCCCCATCTTGTGCTCGTAGCGGTAAGTCTCGTCCAGGATTTGCAAGTTGCCTCCGTTCCCACGCTTATAGCCATTCCCCGTGCCGGCATCTACATAAATGCCATACTCCAGGAACTGGAAGGTGGCGGTCAAGTCGAGTCCGTCCATCATGAGCCCCGCACCGCTAACACGACTGCGCAGGGCGCCCGTGTCAAACACGCCCAGCAGGTCCAGGCGGTCGCGCCAGATGCGCTCCATCATGGCGTACCACTCGCGCACCCACCGCTCCTGTTCGGCGGTGAGCTCGCGCTGTGTTGCGTTCAGAGGTTCCATTCGTCAGGATTATAGCAGAGTTCCGTGGGTTCGTCCATCGACACCATGAAGTAAAGCCCCGTGCAACCGTTCAGGAAGTGCCCGCCCAGTTCGCGTGAGCGGATGTCGCGCAGGGAGAGTTGCATGAGGTCGTCGCTGTATTGCGCAGCGTCGTGAAG
>CALCUV010000299.1 GCA_937906765.1 uncultured Prevotella sp. | reverse complement strand
CAGGCGCTCATTCGTGAGTGCCGGGAAGAGCTTGCTGTGACGCTGTCGGTTGGTGATGTGTTTATGGCTGTTGTCCACGAATATCCAGACCTGACGGTTCATTTGACGCTGTTCAATGCCCCCATTACTGAGGGTGAAAGCAGAGAACTTAAGGCGGGTTCTATTGCCACTTTTGATGGTTATATTGAAAACGAAAGTGATTTCAATGGCATACTTACAGCTACACTTTACGACAAGTTAGAGGAGATAAATTGCCGTAATAATGGTAATGTGGCAGACGAAGCATTTTCATATTCTGAACGCACCAAAATCGTGTTTACGGGGAGTGACTCTGTAAGAAACGGGCGTTTCTAAATCTTTATCCCCATCCCGAGAGACATTAGTTACACGGATGAATCTGGACGTCTCTCACTTTATGCCGTTAATCATGACGGACAAAAGGAAGCAAACGGGTTCACCGAAAGTTTCCACCTGAATGGCACGGAAGAAGGAACAAACAACGACACTATTGGTCCGAAGATTTTCCTCTATCTTAACGAAGTGGATTTCCCCAATGGTGGCGTAACCAATTCTCATCCGCTTTTCATTGCGCAACTTTCCGATGAGTCAGGCATTAATGCCACAGGCACTAGTTTAGGCCATGACCTAGAATTAACTATCGACGGACAGACCAGCAACCTCGTGGTGCTCAACGAATATTTCGCCTATAATTTTGGTTCTTATCAAGAGGGAACTATAAGTTATCAACTTGAAAATCTCGAACCCGGTCGCCACACTCTTTCACTCCGTGCATGGGATCATAACAATAATTCCTCAATTGCTACGTTAGATTTTGTGGTGGGTAATGCAGCGCAACAAAGCAGAAACCTTTATACGACCATTAACCCTGCTCGTACGCACACGCAATTTGTTGCAAATATTCATGAGCAACACATAGGTGGCACTATCACATTTGAGGTGTACACACTCACGGGGCAAAAAGTGTGGGAGAATAATCAACCCATCACAACCACGTATGCCACACACCGTTGGAACCTAACTTCAACATCGGGTACTCCCCTACCCAAGGGACTTTATATCTTCCGCGCCATCATCACTTCTGAACAAGGCAAAGAAGAAATTGACGGCGAACGTCTCGTCATTATTTAGGGAAAGTTTAACGGGGAACGATGAACGATGAAAGGTTAACGATGAACGGTGAAAGGTTAATGGTTAACAGTTCACGATAAGTGGTTGACACAATACCCTTTCACCCATCACCCACCACCTTTCACCTTTCCTCACCGATTACTCCATAACACAAATAACCAACATGAACTACAAACTCTTGCTATTAACTTCTTGTTTTGCACTTCCTGTATGTGCTCAAGATGACATAAAAGACCAATTTAACCCTGTCATGACCGCCGTAGTGTCACAATCTATTGCGGGTGACGCACGTGCTGCGTCCATAGGGGATATTGGTGCTGCAACAGACCCAGACGTCAACTCTCAAGCGTGGAATCCCGCGAAATATCCTTTCACCATCTCACGCTCAGGTGTTGCTATAAATTACACACCTTGGTTGCGCCAACTCACCAATGACATTGCCTTGCTCAATGCTGCTGGTTATTACCGCATTGGCGACTATCAAGCAGTTTCGGGTTCGTTGCGCTATTTCTCATTAGGCGAAGTCATTACCGAGACTGGTGATATGACCATTAAGCCCTATGAAATGGCGGTTGACATAGCTTATTCACGCATGCTTTCTGAGACATTCTCTGCGGCGGTTGCGCTTCGCTATATCTACTCTGACTTATCGGGTCACTATGATGACAATGTCAAACCCGGTTCTGCTTTTGCGGCAGACATCTCTGCTTATAACCAAAGTTATGTGCTTATTGGGCAACGTGAATGTCAGTTAGGTTTAGGTTTAAACATCTCTAACATTGGTTCGAAAATCAGTTATGGAGACGATTATTCCTATTTCATCCCCACGAATCTTCGTCTTGGTGCTTCGTTAATGGTGCCCATTGATGAATATAACCGCATTAGTTTCTCGGCTGATGTTAACAAACTGCTCGTGCCCTCAATGCCACTTAAATTGGAGGGTGAAGAAGAGGCCGATTATCAAGACCGCTTAAAGACAGACTATTATGACGTTTCATCCATCTCAGGCATATTCAAGAGTTTTGGAGATAGCGAACGTGGATTCAAGGGCGAGTTGGAAGAAATCCAATGGAGCGTCGGTGCGGAATATAACTACAATGACAAATTCTTCCTTCGTGCGGGTTATCACCATGAAAGTGAAATGCAGGGTAATCGTAAATACTATGCCGTGGGCGCTGGTTTCAAGATGAACGTACTTAACGTTGATGCAGGTTATACCATCGCAACGGAAGCCTCTAACCCGCTCGACCAAACCATGCGCGTGAGCATTTCTTTCGAACTTGATGCGCTTAAGGATATGTTCGGACGTTACTAAGGAATAGTGAGTATGCAGGAAAATTGAAGAACTGAAAAATAAATCGGATTTACAAAAAACTATTTGAGACTTAATTTAAATTAACTTACTTATAGTTTGAATTAAGTCTTACTTAATTTTCAACAAATCTTTCCTGCTGAAAAGAATTACATAAACAACAAGAAATTAGACACATAGTCATGATAAGAATAGGAATGGGATTTGACGTCCACCGCCTTGTTGAAGGTCGTGACCTTTGGTTGGGGGGCATTAAAATAGAACATACGCTCGGACTCTTAGGACATAGCGACGCTGACGTGTTAATCCATGCCATCTGTGATGCTTTATTAGGCGCGGCAAATATGCGCGACATCGGTTATCACTTTCCTGACACAGGCAAGGAGTTTCATAACATTGATAGCAAGATTCTTTTGCGTCGCACCACCCAACTCCTTAAAGATAAAGGGTGGAAGATTGGCAATATTGACGCAACCATTTGCGCCGAACGCCCGAAGATAAATCCTCATGTTGAAGCGATGAAGGAAACTTTAGCGCCACTGATGGACATTACGACAGACGACGTGAGCATTAAAGCAACTACAACCGAAAAGCTCGGTTTCACTGGTAGAGAAGAGGGCATCTCGGCTTATGCCGTGGCACTCATTGAAAAATAAAAAGGAGAAAGGAGAAAAGAAAAATAACCCTGCATGACATTTATGCGCCAGTTCTTTTCTCCTTTCTCCTTTCACCTTTCATCGTTGCCCCTTGATTCCCAATTCGTAGTCTATTCCCCCTACGCTCCTCAGCAATTCAAGCAATTGGATTACACTCGGGCTGGCGTAGGTTCACCTTTCTCATTTCTCCTTTCTCATTTCTCCTTTTCAAAAATGGCTCTCCCAAAACTAAAAGACCTCGTTTTGCGCGACACTCCGTTTGCCGAATTGATGAACAAGCGTGTCTATAACGTGTTGCTTATCGCAACAAAATATGACGCTTTTATGCTTGAAGATGACGGACGCATTGACGAGCAAATTTTTAACGAATATACATCGCTAAGTCTTCGCTATCCTCCCCGATTTACGCAAGTGACAACTGAGGAGGAAGCATTGCAGATGCTCAGTGAGCGCGATTTTCAGTTGATTATCGTGATGCCAAACATGGATAATAGCGACATCTTTGCGGATGCAAAAAACATCAAGCAACGTTATCCTTCCATCCCTATCGTTGTGCTCACTCCTTTCTCCAAGGAAGTTAGCAAACGCGTTCAGCGTGAAGATCTTTCTGGCATTGACTATATCTTCTCATGGTTAGGAAATGCAGAATTATTATTGGCCATTATCAAGCTTCTTGAAGACAAGTGGAACGCCCCCAATGATGTAGCATCGGTGGGTGTGCAAATCATTCTGCTCGTTGAAGACTCTGTACGCTTCTATTCTTCAGCACTCCCCCACCTTTATCGCTTTGTGCTTGAACAAAGTCTTGAATTCTCAAAAGAGGCGCTGAATGACCACCTCAAGACACTCCGCATGCGCGGACGTCCAAAGATTATGTTGGCACGCACCTATGAAGAGGCGATGAGCATCTATAAAACCTATGAAGACAACATTCTGGGGATTGTGTCAGACATGAGTTTCATGAGAGCAGGGGCGAAGGACAACCTTGCTGGTTTTAAACTAGCATCTTATGTCAAGCGCCGTAATCCTCACCTGCCGATAATTCTGGAATCGAGCGAAGTCACGAATCGTTGCTTTGCTCAAGAATTACGCACTTCATTCATTCCGAAGAATTCAAAAAGTTACCCCCAAGATTTGCGCCGAGAGATTATGCAGAATTTCGGTTTTGGAGATTTTGTTATTCTCAACCCTGAGAATGGGCAGGAAGTGATGCGCATTAAAAATCTAAAGGACCTTCAGCAAAAACTTTTTGATATCCCCAACACAAGTTTGCGCTATCACCTTGCTCACAACCACTTCTCACGCTTTTTCTTTTCGCGTGCAATGTTTCCTCCAGCACAGATTTTGAAAAATATTGACGTGCTTGACTATGTAGATATGGAAGACGCACGTCGCCTTATTGCTGACCTTATTGCCTCTTATCGTAAGATGAAAAACGAGGGAGTTGTGGCCATTTATCAAAAGGAACGTTTCGATGAATATGCCAACTTTGCCCGAATTGGTAATGGTTCGCTGGGCGGAAAGGGACGCGGTCTTGCATTTATGGGTACGATGGTCAAGCGTTATCCAAAATTTGAACGCGACAACTTCTCGGTTAACATTCCCAAGACCGTAGTTATTGCCACCGATGTATTCGACGAATTTATGGAAAGAGGCAATCTCTATCCCATAGCTTTGTCAGATGCATCAGACGAAGAAATTCTTCAAGCCTTTGAGAAGGCAGAATTACCCGAACGCGTTCTCGATGACCTCGTTTATCTCTGTGAGGTGGTTCACGGACCAATAGCGGTTCGCTCTTCATCATTGCTTGAGGATTCACATTACCAACCGTTTGCTGGCATTTACTCCACCTACATGATTCCCCACCCCAACGTTTCATCTGAAGGGGTAGATATGCTTCAACGTGCCATAAAGGGGGTATATGCATCCGTATTTTATAAGGATTCAAAGGCCTATCTTACCGCTACTCAGAATTTGATTGACCAAGAAAAAATGGCAATTGCTTTACAAAAACTTGCAGAAGAAGATCC
>CALCUV010000298.1 GCA_937906765.1 uncultured Prevotella sp. | reverse complement strand
CCCAACATCCAGGACTGGGAATCCCACTTGAATTCTCGACTGCCCTTCACACTGATGCTGGTCATCGCAAGGATAATAGTGTATATGGAACATTATCCATCAGCACTAATTATCATAAAAGCACCGGTGACACATTAGTTTCAGGCATCTCAAGAATGGCATCTTTTGACTTGGCACACATGATGGTAGAAAACGTTGCCAAGGATTTGTCTTATCATTTCAACACTCAATGGACAAGAAGAGACACATGGGATAGAAATTACAGCGAAACACGTTCGCCACAAATCCCATCGTTGATTCTTGAAGTGTTGTCTCATCAGAACTTTACAGATATGCGCTATGCTCATGACCCCTATGCGAAGTTTCATATAGCAAGAAGCATCTACAAATCTCTGTTAAAGTACGTCAATTATCAACATGGCATCACCGACATCGTTGTACAGCCTCTTCCTGTTAAAAATTTCTCTGCCCAACTTGATAGTGAGAACAATTGTGTAACATTACGTTGGCAACCCACAGATGATCCTCTCGAACCATCTGCCACTCCCACCAAATATATTGTCTATACAAAAATGGGGGACCTTGGATTTGACAAAGGTCAGGTGGTTGACCATCCCCATTTCACCATGCCTATCTCGCCTGGTGTGCACTATGCTTTCCGCATCTCTGCGCTGAATGACGGAGGTGAAAGTTTCCCTTCTGAAGAAATGACGGTGTTTAAGGCGCCCAACGAACAAGCACGCGTCTTAATCATTAACGGATTCACTAGATTATCAGGTCCTGCCATCGTTCAGAATGCTGATAGCATCGGGTTTGACCTCCATAAAAACATAGGAATCCCCTACGTATCGACAAGTGCAATTGCCGGTGCACAAGTGTGTTTCGACCCCAATATGGCGGGCAAAGAAGGTGAAGGAGCCCTAGGATTCTCTACGAACGAATGGATTGGCAAATCCATTGCAGGCAACACCTTTGACTTCACCACCGAACACGGTCGCGCGCTTGCCATGAGTCAAGAATTTTCGTTTGCATCAGCCTCCGTTGGGGCGGTAGAAGAAGGAAGAATAAATCTTGCTGATTACGACGTGATAGATTACATTCTCGGGCGTCAGTTAACGGCAACCGAAAACTTACGCCCCGCCAAAACATTCTCCACACCAATCCAATCACTTTTAACCACCTTTACTAGCAATGGCGGTAAAATCTTTGTGTCGGGGTCGCACATCGGTAGCGACATGAAAAAGCCTGCCGAACAAGATTTTCTCTCCAATGTTTTAGGGGTAACTTATGGTGGATATGTCCCATCCGATTCATGCGAAACTATTATAGGACTCAATCTGCGCCTCCCGCTCTACAATCAGCCCTCAGATCAACATTATTCAACGGGGCATCCTGACATTTTGCTTCCTTCTAACGATAAAGCATTTTCTGCCTTTGCCTATACGATGGGACTTTCGGCAGGTGTCGCTTATCAGTCTGAAACACATAGGGCAATAACCATGGGGGTTCCGTTTGAATGTATTACTGATGCCAACCTTCATGCTTCTGTTATGAGGTCAATCATCTTCTATTTGATTGATAATTGACTTCATTCAAAAATTCTGCATGAGTTTACCCCTTCCCTCCCCTACAGTTTTTTATATCACTAACAAAAAGAGATTACCATTATGCAAATACAATTAAATGAGAAGGCAAGTCATTTTCTTGAAATAACAGAGCAAAACTTCATGACGTTTCAACAATATGCCCTGCTTCAAGACCTAGTGGATAGCACGGGTTACATCACTGAAGACACTATGTTACGCTTGAAACTTCGCACGCGTTCCTTGTTGCTCACCACCACTCCCGTCCCCCAAGATTTATTGGATTTATATGCCGAAGTCATTTGCCACGACAAGATGAAGGCATTTGGATTGAAGCAACTCATGGAAGCTTACGCATCTTGGAATAAGCAATAACTCAGAAAACCCATTTCTCCCCCTCTTGCTCCATGCAATACAAACTAACAGATTGGCTCCCTACAACTAAGAAGGAGATGGAACTCCGCGGTTGGGATAAGTTGGACATTATTTTGTTCAGCGCCGATGCCTATGTAGATCATCCTTCCTTTGGTGCCGCCGTTATTGGTCGCCTTCTTGAAGCAGAAGGTTATCGCATCGCCATTGTTCCCCAACCCGACTGGCACGGAGATTTCCGCGATTTCAAAAAGTTAGGTCGCCCACGACTCTTCTTTGGCATTGCTCCTGGTTGTATGGATTCAATGGTGAATAAATACACCGCGAATAAGCGCCTTCGCTCAGAGGATGCCTATACCCCAAATGGGCGCCACGATATGCGTCCGGAGTATCCCACGATTGTTTATACACAAATCCTGAAGCAACTCTATCCCGATGTACCCGTTGTGCTTGGCGGTATTGAAGCGTCATTACGTCGAGTGGCTCACTACGATTATTGGCAAGATCGCCTCCGTCCAGGAATTTTAAAGGATAGCGGCGCCGACTTGCTCATCTATGGCATGGGCGAATTACCCATTACGGACCTGTGTCGAAACATTGAAGAATACATTACACATCATGAGGACGAAGCATTGCTGACTGTCAGTGATTTTCACACGATGTTATCTCAGCATCCAGTGCTACAAACCGTCACTTATGTTCATGAGCAGGATATCCACGGAGGCATTACGCCCAATGACATCGTGCTTCATTCCTTCGAAGAAGCATTAAGAAACCCCAAGGCGCAAGCATCTAACTTTAAGCATATTGAAGAAGAAAGTAACCGCCTTACCCCCCAAAGAATTCTGCAACAAACGGGTGACAAATACATGGTGGTCAATCCGCCCTACCCTCCGATGACGACGGAACAACTCGACCGCTCTTTTGACTTCCCCTATACACGTCTGCCCCATCCCAAATATAAGGACAAACGCATCCCTGCGTTCGACATGATAAAGTTCTCCGTCAATGTTCATCGCGGATGCTTCGGCGGATGCTCCTTCTGCACCATATCTGCACATCAAGGCAAATTCATCTCCAGTCGAAGCAAGGAAAGCATCTTGCGCGAAATAAAAAAGGTAACAGAAATGCCTGACTTCAAAGGGCATCTTTCCGACCTCGGAGGTCCATCGGCAAACATGTATGCCATGCACGGAAACGACCTTGAACTTTGCCGAAAATGCAAGCGTCCTTCGTGTGTACACCCCAAGATTTGCCCTAACATGAGCAATGACCACCGCCCCTTGCTTGACATTTATCGTACCGTTCGCACGATGCCAGGAATTAAGCGTGTAACGATTGGTTCAGGTGTTCGCTACGACCTCTTGCTACATCGCACTGGGGATGCCACAATCGATAAAGCAACAGACGATTACACCCGCGAACTCATTCTCCATCACGTAAGCGGTCGCCTCAAGGTTGCACCTGAACACACATCTGACCGCGTGCTCCACTTGATGCGAAAACCGCCTTTTGAGCAATTCGAACGCTTCAAGCAAATCTTCGACCGCATTAATCATTCGGCAGGACTGCGCCAGCAAATCATCCCCTACTTCATCAGTTCCCACCCAGGGTGTACACCTGAAGACATGGCAGAACTCGCCGCGCTCACCAAACGTTTAGATTTCCAATTAGAACAAGTGCAGGACTTTACACCCACACCCATGACCGTCAGCACCGAAGCATGGCACACGGGACTACATCCCTACACGCTCCAACCCGTATATTCAGCACATTCACCGGTCGACAAGTTGCGCCAACGCATGTTCTTCTTCTGGTACAAGCCCGAAGAAAGACGCGCCATCATTCAGGAATTGAAACGGATGGGAAGAAGCGATTTGATAGACAAACTTTATGGTAGATAAAAAAACGGGAGATGATCTTTAG
>CALCUV010000297.1 GCA_937906765.1 uncultured Prevotella sp. | reverse complement strand
GATATTAATGGGAACTATGTGATTGAAGAAGTCGAGCTCGAAGGTATGCCGAATAGTACTGGAAAAGGGTTTGCCGATTATGTACTTTATGGCAGCAACGGCAAGCCCCTTGCTGTGGTTGAGGCAAAGCGCACTACCGCAAGCCCCGAAAAGGGAAAGCACCAGGCAGAGTTGTATGCCGATTGTTTGGAGAAGCAGTACGGTGTTCGCCCTGTGATATACTACACCAATGGCTACCGCACGCAGGTTATCGACGGGTTGGGTTATCCCCCTCGCACCGTCTATGGCTACCACACTGCCGAGGAGTTGGAATTGCTCATTCAGCGCAGGGGCAGGTCGTCAATCACCGATTTGCATATCAAGGACGAGATAACGAACAGGGATTACCAAAAAATGGCAATTCGCAGTGTGTGCGAGCGTTTCAACAATATGCACCGTCGAACTCTGCTTGTTATGGCAACTGGTACAGGCAAGACCCGCGTTTCAATATCGCTTGTTGATGTGCTTGCCCGTAACGGTTGGGTGAAGAATGTTCTTTTCCTTGCCGACCGCACGGCGCTTGTGAAACAGGCTGCAAAGAACTACAGCAAGCTGTTGCCGTCGTTCACCACCTGTATACTATCAGAGGATAAAGAACCTGATATGTCTGCACGAATAATGTTCAGCACATATCAGACAATGATTAACTATATCGACACCGACAGCAAGGGTTTCTCTGTGGGTCGCTTTGACCTTGTTATCATTGACGAGGCACACCGTTCCGTATTCGGTAAATATACAGCTATTTTTGACTATTTTGATTGTTTGCTCGTTGGTCTGACTGCCACACCGCGCGATGAGGTAGAGCGCAATACGTTTGAACTGTTCAAGATTGACGAGCAGGACACCTTTGCCTATGAACTTGGTGAGGCAGTTACCGATAGATACCTTGTTCCTTATAACGGCCTCAAACGTGGAACAAATATCCTTGCCGAAGGCATAAAGTATGACAGACTTTCTAAAGAGGAAAAAGAGCAACTCGAGGAGGTTTGGAAATATGAGAAGGCAAAGAAGGCAATAAATACGTATGATGTTACAGGCATTGCTGCAGAGGTGGAAGAAGACTATGGCGAGAAAACAAAGGTGCAGAAGTATGTACGTAACATCGAAAGTAGTGAGATATTCAGGTATATATTCAATGTTGATACTGTAGATAAGGTGTTGCAGGACCTTATGCTGAATGGCCTGACTGTGCAGAATGGCGAACGCATTGGCAAGACAATTATATTTGCTTATAACCACGACCATGCGGAATTGGTAGTGCTGCGTTTTAATGCGCTTTTCCCGCATTTGGGTAGTGACTTCTGCGCTCTTATTGATAACCGCGTCACATACGCTCAGGACTTGATTAACAAATTTGAGGTGCGTGACGGTATGCCACAGGTTGCAGTGTCTGTTGATATGCTTGATACGGGTATTGATGTGCCTGATATCCTTAATCTGGTGTTCTTTAAACCTGTTCACTCCAAAATTAAGTTCTGGCAGATGATTGGCCGAGGAACACGCTTGTCGGAAAACATATTCGGTGTTGACAAGCATAAAGAGTTTTTCAACATCTTTGACTGGTGCAATAACTTCGAGTTCTTCAGCCATAACCCTGATGGTAAAGAGGTTCTTCCCGTGCAGTCGCTTACAGAACGTCTTTTCTCTGTGCGGACAGATATTGCTGTAGCATTGCAGTATGCCGATTATCAGGTACAGGCTTTTGCAAAAGATTTGCACGACCGACTAAAGACAGAACTCCGTTCACAGGTTGCAGAACTGCAAGATACACATATTTCAGTGCGTCAGCATTGGGAAACAGTAGACAAGTTCCGTAAAGAGGCTTCCTGGGTCTATATATCTTCGGTTGATGCAGTTCTGTTGAAAGAAGAGGTTGCACCGCTTATTTCAAAATCTCTGCTTGATGAAAAGGCAAAGTTATTTGACCTGCTGATGTACAGCATTGAACTCTCCTTGCTTGTGCCTGAGGTAAATTCTGCCCGTAGCCAAAGGAAGGTTGTTGATATATCATTGCTGTTGCAGGAACGCGCGTCTATCCCTCAAGTAGCTGCTAAGATGCCTATAATAAAGTCGCTCACAGAACAGACTTTTTGGGAGAATCTCAAGCTGAATACCTTGGAACATGTGCGCGAAGAGTTGAGGGATATAATTAAATTTATTGTAGGCGGTGCAAACAGGAAGTTTACTATTGACATTGAAGATACAGTAATTGATAAAGGTACGGCAGAAATCTTATTACCTCGTACGTATAAGCAGAAGGTTGTAGATTACCTTGCAGAGAACAGCAAGCACCCTGCAATACAGAAGATTATAAACCTTGAACAGTTGACCCGTGAGGATATTGTGGAACTGGAACGTATAATGTGGAAAGAACTTGGCTCTAAAGAGGAGTATCAGAAGTATGTGGCAAGTGGAAACATGCTTTGCGGTGACAGTGTAGCTGCTTTTGTACGTGCCCAAGTGGGTGTAGATAGAGTGAAAGCACTTGAGGCATTCTCATCTTTCCTTGGCGATAATGTGCTTAACAGCATGCAGGAAGAGTACTTGAAAACTATTATCACTTATGTATGCAGTAATGGAGATATAACCCCCGCAACTCTCCTTACAAAAGCCCCATTCGACGCCTACCAATGGCAGGCAGTCTTCGGTCAAAACCTGATATGCGTCAAGCAGTTTGTTGACAAACTGCATAACTGCATAGTGGCGTAAGAAAGTGAATATATTAGATAAATTTATATAGTTGCTTCTAATGTTTATACAATATGACAAAAATATTTTCATCTTATACTAATACTGTTCGAAAAATGATAAAGGGGTATAATGTTGAATTATACAACTTGTTTTCAGATAAAATTATTGATGAAGTCTGGGTTGAACATGATAATTGGAATGGGGGAATTGATTTCTATAATTTAGTCATAAATATACCTGTTGAACTATTTGAAGATTTACGGAAGAGTGGGCGTCTTGAAGAAATTGAGAAGATGATAGATGAGTCTTACAGTTTTGCTATGAGGGGAGAGGGTGATTCTATTCAAATTAGAGGGGTTTTTTTAAAACCATCAGTTGAGGAAATATCATTTATGGGAGAAGATGTTGATGATTCAATGTGGAAACCTGGATTGTTCAGGTTGTTTATAAGCCATCTTACATCCAATAAAGAATCGGCATCAAATCTTAAATTGTGTTTGTCGGACTATGGAATAGATTGCTTTGTGGCTCATGAGAACATTGTTCCATCTAAAGAATGGGAGATTGAAATAGAGAAAGCTCTGTTTACTATGGATGCTCTTTGTGCTATAATTGTTCCTGATTTTCTAAGTAGTCATTGGTGCGATCAAGAAGTCGGTTTTGCTTTGGGACAAAGAAAATTAGTACTCCCCATTAATAAAGGTTCTTTGCCGTATGGCTTTTTAGGAAAGTACCAAGCTTTGAAAAGTAATAATGATGCAAATGATGTAGCAAAAGATGTCTGGAAGATTTTGTCAACTAATGAAAGAACTAGACAAGTGTATCTGACAAAATTGACTGCTTTAATATTGAATGCAACTAATACAAAAGATGCATTAAAATATATAGAAGTTCTTAATCAATGTGAGAATGTAAATAAACATTATATAGAAAATTTGCATAATAATTTCATGGCTAATAATATTCTAAACTCCTATGAAGTGATAACTGCTATGAATTCCATATTTAGTAATTATGGACTTATGCCTTTAAAACGCTCAGCATATACGAATGTAGAAATAGACAATTCCGATCTTCCGTTTTAAATATGCTAAACCGTTTTAATATAAAGGCGAACATTATTGACTACTTAAAAAGAATTTCGTTGT
>CALCUV010000296.1 GCA_937906765.1 uncultured Prevotella sp. | reverse complement strand
GGCGGGCGCTACGGAAATTGCTTTTCGCTTCACGCAACAGCAGGCATCCGTTGTTTATGCCCATGACCCTGAGCGCAAATTCTCACTCTCTGTCAGCAACAACGGAAGTCCCATTCCCGCCGAGGTGAGAAGTGAAATCTTCATCCCTTTCTTCACCACCAAACCCACAGGCACGGGCATCGGTCTGCCCCTCTCGCGACAGATGATGATGAAGCAGGGCATCAACCTCTTGCTCAGCGACCGCCCTTTGCCGAGTTATCACGCCACTTTCGTACTTTGCAATTAGCAGATTTTAGAGTGCTTACACAAACCCACTAATTGTGCGAATAATTTGAGACTTTGTGCGCACAAAGAGTAATTTCGTGCGCCGAATTTCTATTATTGTTTTTCCCACAACTATTGTCCCCCTTCTTGCATGCTGAAAAATCCTTTTTGGCATGCACTTTTTTAGCATCAACTAAAATTTTTTTAGAGTCAACTTAAAAAAAGTTTCATTTTCTTGTTACAAATTTGCACTTCGTACGTTTACCCTATTGAAGAACGCACACAAACGACATGAGCAAAGACATCTTAACCACCGTTTTCACCTCCCTGCGGAAGAACTTCCTGAAGCAGGCACAGCGCATCCTCGCTTCGGAAGAGGATGCTGAGGATGTCGTACAAGATGCCTTCTGCAAATTGTGGCGCAGTGACTATACACTGAAAACGACGAACGAAGCGGAAGCACTGGCGCGCACTACAATCCGAAATCTCTCACTTGACGAACTGCGCAAGCAGGAAGTGCGGCCACAGTTCTCCCTTGACACCGAGCGTGACACGGTTCTGCAGCGCTCCGCTTTAGAAGAAATTGAAATCCGCGAACGCTTTGAGCAGGTAGAAACCATTATCGAAGCTGCACTCTCGCCCTCTGAGCGCCGCGTGATGCACTTAAAAGAATATGAGGAGCATAGTATTGAGGAAATTGCCGAGATGATGCACCTTACTGAAGCCGCCGTGCGCATGAAGTTATCAAGAGCGCGCAAAAGAATACGCACCGTTTACCAAGAACAAAACAAAAAGGAAGGAGGCAGTCATGACTACTGATAAGACATACTGGAAAGCCCTTGAAGAACGCTATTTTGAAGGACTAACCACGAAGGAAGAAGAGCGCCTTCTGCGACAATTTCTCACAACAGAGATGGCGCAAACGGAAGATTTCGAAGAACTCCGCGCCGTTATGGGATTTCTCGCCATGGGTAAGGCGGAGCGCAAGCAGAAACAGATTCCCCTTTGGCGCAGTCCGAAGGTGATGCGATGGAGTGCGGCAGCCTGCTTCTTACTTCTTGCCGGCATCGGAGGGTATCACCTAATGCCCCGCACCACTTACGTTGCTTACGTCGATGGGCGCCGAACGACAGACAAAATGGAAGTTCTTGCGCAAATGCACGGAGTTATGGCTGACATCAATGCCGACACGCCCACCAGCACCATGGAGGCAAGCATGAGCGACTTACTCAACACACTGAACACTGAAGAATAATTTTTGACCATGAAACGCATACTTTTACTCTCCGCCCTCTGCCTCGCCCTCATGTCGGCAACGGCGCAAAAGGGGCTTAACATAGCCATCTACTTT
The DNA here is from genome assembly GCA_937906765.1 of uncultured Prevotella sp. Taxonomy (GTDB): domain Bacteria; phylum Bacteroidota; class Bacteroidia; order Bacteroidales; family Bacteroidaceae; genus Alloprevotella. The sequence goes on along the minus strand of CALCUV010000296.1, from coordinate 537 downwards.
TCAGAACCCTATCTGGAAATGGAGGGACTTTCGCACGTTCATATTGAAGGTAACGACCTCGTTCCGTATAATCTTTCCCTGTTTCGGAGTCTTCGCCTCACGCCTGAAAGTACGCCTGACAAATCAAGGAAATTCATGGAAGAGCGGGTTATGGAAGACGGGAAACATGCCACAAAGAAAGAGGTGGTTATGATAGGCGGCAGACTTTATTACGGATTCTATGTGTTGCCCCCCAAAGATGAGAAGACCAATCGCTACATCTTTTTCCGCAATAACTGCCTGAAACCCGAGGCAAAACCTCAAGAAATCATGCTTGTCTATATTGAGGGAAAGGCTTCGCCCAGTGAACTTAAAAAGATATTTAAATAACGACTTCAAAAACTCATATTATGAAACGCAGATTATTTTTCATGGCAACCGCCTTACTCACCGCCACCACTGCTTTTGCCACCGAACAAAGCGATACACTCAACGTAAAAACTCCCAGGGATAATCCCTGGGAGTTTACTGTTTCAATTATTAAGTTTATCCGATAAT
>CALCUV010000295.1 GCA_937906765.1 uncultured Prevotella sp. | reverse complement strand
AGCGGTGGTCACATTCCCGGAAGTGCAGATTTCTTCCGCCGTGGGTTCATAACTATAAGTCACGCTGTTTTCCGATTGCGCCGCCAAAGTCCACTCTGCCTTGCGCACAAAACCGTGTTTTTCAATCTTAAGTGTCTGGTCCTTGTACGTGCAAGTGCCATCCCACATACCGCCACAGATAGGGAACAGAATAGGTGCACGTCCGACCCACCATTTACTATCTCCCTGCCACCAGTATTCTTTACCGCTCTTGTTGAGAATGACACTTTGTATTTCAGCACCCTTTGGACTTACGCTAAGGGTGAGTTCTGTATTTTTAATTGTTTCCATGTGAATTGTGGTATTATTATATAATGTGCATATTGAAGCAAAATTAGAAAAATAATAGGAAAACATGCCCCTTTCTAACCCTCTAAAAACGGCGAATACGTGTTTTTCTTATGTTATAGTGCGTTTTTTTTGAAAAAAACTTGCAGAGTCAAAAAAAAGTAGTACTTTTGCACTCGCAATTCGGGGTGTAGCTCAGTCCGGTTAGAGTGCGCGTCTGGGGGGCGTGAGGTCGCTGGTTCGATTCCAGTCACCCCGACAGAAATCAAAAGCATTGACGATCGAAAGATTATCAATGCTTTTTTATGTTCCTTTTTTTGAGACGGACTTACGGGGGAGCGTGACCTCCATTTCATAACTGCTTTTTAGAAAAACGAAAAGACGGAGCGGAACGAGGAGAAAAACTTCGTGCAATATTGGGGGCAAATATCAAGGAGACATTTTTTTGATTGAAGCCTCCACACCATCATTATACATCAACATTTATGACTTGCCGTGGAATAACATTAAGAGTTCAGATGCGTCAATAACCAGTTACATGGAAGCCATTAATGACACAAATGCTTTAAATCCCAACATGTCTGTTGTTAGGTGTCATCCAGATGAAAATAACATGCGTGATATTTATACGTACAGCAGGGACTATCTTGCCTGACTATCATGCAGAAATATATCTTGAGCACTTAATGTGTGACATGCTTAACTGTAAAAACACATTTGCAGAATGCCTCAAGAAAGATCGCCCTTGGTTAAACGCCAAGAAAAGCCCCATGGGGTTCCACTCTTAATGTGCTAACCAACCCATCCACTCACCCTCAGAAAAGCGAATACTATGGCACAAGAAATTTATCTGTCTCCTCGTAAGATTTTGAACCACTTAAAAGACATTGAACGTAAGATTCCCAAAAGCGCTTACACGATTTACCTGCCCTCTCATGCCCGCCCCGGAGTGTCTCCTAATGAACGTTTGTTAACAGAAGCAAGGAGAATGGCGGAATATGCTGGTCTTAGGGGGTATCACATAGATGTGAAATTTGCAGAACTTGACAAAAACACAGGAGGCAACATTTTGCAAGGGAATGAGTATGACAAAACGCTTCACATAAATGTCTCCAAGGAATATCAAGGAAATGACAAAGCCACCTTGGCCATCTTAGCACATGAGATTTGCCACAAAGTCCTTCAGGTACATGATTTGGAAACGTCCATAGAACTCATGAACGAAGTTTACACCGACCTCACAACAATTTACATGGGATTCGGTGAAATTATCATCAGTGGGTATAACACTACTATTGTGGACCATTCAAATCAGATTCAAAAGAATAACATATTGGGATATTTAACGCCTGACACTTACAAAGTCACCCATGAAATGATTCTTTCCATTTTTGGAATCAAAGGAGTGCATCAGGTTTACACTGACCCCTATGCAGAAGACACTATAAAAAGATGGGAAAACAATGATGACAAGGAACAACTTCTTAAAACCTGCTTCATAGAAAAAGAAGGACAGATGGCGCTCCTTAATCGGAACATTCTGATATTAGAAGAAATTTTGAATCAGTGTAAAAAAAATATGTCCTATGAGTTTGACAAAGCAGACGAAGCATTTTATAAAGTCCCTTACGGAAATAATGCGCAAATAAAATTCCCCATTGCCGCCTTTTCTGCAGTTTATGAACTAAACTTTAGGTCCGATGACGCGCATCTTTCAAAACTCACAGAGGCCATTGACAGAGCAATTTTTAACATCTACACCACCCTTCAAGAAAGCGCCACTTACGAATTCAAATATGACTTTTCATGTCCCTTCTGCGGAACAAAAGGCAAAAACAACAAGATAGTGGATAAGGTTGCAGTCATAAAGTGTCCTCAATGCAAAAGACATTACACATTCGACGCAAGAATATGGAACGCTTCAGCACATCAAGGAGCGATCGATCAAGAACAAAGAGAGAAAAAACGGAAAGAAAGGGAAGAATCAGATGCACACAAACTCAGAATTGATAACGAGACTGCACAGAAAATTCTTGCTATAAAAACACAATCTGCAAAAGAAATCAGCGATATACGAACTAATGAGCAAGAACGCACGAAGCGCAACATTATTCAGCAAATGCCCCCTTGGCTACGTTGGTTCGCGAAGCGTTATGTAAAATAAGTCGTGCCCAGGGTTGATTAAAGCAAGATTTAGCGTCAAAGATTCAAAACTATTTATTGCTTAGTATTGGTGTCCGGACAGCTATAAAAAAGGAGCGTTTGCCAAAGACAAACACTCCTAAGTTGCATAAGAATGATCCTTATCGTCATTCTCAAAATAATCAATAATGTAGTCGCTACAGTATTTGCCGTCAATACCTGTGGTCATATACTCGTCTTCTTCATTGACCTTGATTTCCTTACCGTCGTAAAGGATGTGTTGCGCCAGGATGAAATAGGGACAACATTCGATTTCGCGGTCGGACTTTACCAACTGCACCTTCTTGATGTCAAATGCTTCATCATCTGCCAACTCAATGGTGTAACTAAAACGGTCACCACCGTGAGTTTCTCTCAAATGTACTTCTACGGGGAGCGGATGGTCACCTTCTTCAGAGAAGAGATCGTGGAAATAATCATCCACCTTGACATACTTACCTTTCTTCTTAATCAAGTTCTCCTCTTCATTCCCGTCCACATAAAGCGCATCAACGGTATGCCACCCAAGGGTCATGTAGAAGGTGTCGTAAAACTCTTTGCAGGTAGAGGCATATTCACAAATCTGAATAGTGCCTTCAATGGTAATCGTTACTTTTTTCATAAATGTTTAATTGAGCACGGGGTCCTGCTTTGCATACGCCAAGTTATCGACCACAAATTGGTACATTTCGAGGTAAGCATGCGTCCACTCATCAGGAACAAACCAATTCTCTTCGTCTTCTGCGTCAATAACCACAATCTGGTTGTCATCATTTAGTCCCACTCCGCAAATATGCAGAACGTCTTCGTTGCCGTCCACAACAACAATTGTGCCGTTGGCAAAGTCTTCATCTTCTGGTTCTATTTCCCAATTGAAATAGATGTAGCGACCTGTGGGGTTAGTGGACAAGATTTCAACAATCTCGGCCTTAGCCTCTTCTTCAAGCGCTGCATACTGCTTTAAATACTTTGCTGAATCTTTCATAATGCTAATATTAAAATGGTTCTGTAAAAATTTATTTTTATCTTAATTTTCAATATTCATTTCACCCCGCTAATATAGTCACTTTAGAAGAAAAAAATCAAAGATTGGGGCTGCTTTATTCGCTAATTTTGTCGTATGACACATTAAAGACACAGCCCTGCTGTTCGGAAAATGAAGCAATGGACGCTATGGCGGTACATCCTGCGGGGACAATGCCCGCTTCGTGCAGTTCTTGAATGGCGTATGCTTCATTCATAAAGTAGTGTACCGCACATCCGTACTTCTCTATGAATGCGGGCAGGGTGCAATGAATACGGGTACAATTTTCTTCACAAATTCTGCATCCAGCGCTTATCCACTCCTTGCCGTCCCATAATTCTATCGCCTCTTCTTGAGGGTTTTCGCTGTTATATAGTGTTCTCTCAAATTCAACATGTGGAAATTGCTTGACAATGTTTGTCATCAACTCCGAAACATGCATTTTGTTATATATCGGACGAACCCATGTTAGGCATTGGCAATCATCTGTTGGCAAGTGAAACCGCAGGCTGTAATACTCCTCTTCGGTGAGATTGCCTTCATGCTCTTCAAAAGGAAGCAGTTCAACGCCTACATCTCTAAGGTTCTGCGCCTTGGTTGCCTCAATAGCATAAGGTTCCACTATCTTTATGTCCTCAGGATTTCTTGTGTACAAATTGTATGATATTGCCATAGTCTATGTTTGAAATTGCCTATACATTTCGAGGTTCTATACTGTTATACTTCCTGTTTTCAGTTCACACGGTTAATATAGCAACAAAGAGGAAAAAAATCAATAATCGGGATTACTTTTTATTTCACGGGGCGGAGTTGCATTAAAGTTTCATCCAGCATACGCGCCCTGTCTTGCGAAAGGCTTCGTAATGACGTTTGTAGAAGTTCTCGGCATTGTCTATCACCCAAAGTATCTTGGCGCGAAGCAAGGGGGGAACCTTCGGCACGGGGGCTTCGCCGTCGGTCAGAATGATGAGACCGTCGTAATCAGGATGCGCTGTCACATAGTCAATGGGCACTTGGAAGTCGGTGCCACAACGCCCCTTTACCTCAAATGTTTGCTTATTCTTCTTCGCCTCTGTCAGCCTCATCAGTTTGCCTTGCACCATGGCATCGAACATCAGCACGTCAATTTCCTGAATGCCATATTTAAAGAAGGTGGTGAGGATGCGGAAGTAGCGCGCCAATTCTTCTGAACTAACCGAACCGCTGGTGTCAATGGCCACCAGCAGGCGTGTGGTAAATTCATAACGACTGCCCATTTGCTCGAAACCGAAACGACGACTGGGGCGCATGCGGGTGAGGTGGCGCTTCTGCGAGAGGATAGATGCGCGGAAGGCGCGCAGGGCGTTGCGATAGTCAATCTTGCCTTCAGTTGCTTTCTGGATGAGTTCCACCATGCTTCCTGGCAGACTTCCCCAATGCGTGGTGCCGTTGATGATGCTCGTAAGTTCCTGGTTCATGAAGACATCTTCTTCCCACAACGATGTGTAGTCATGCGATGCGTCATCACCCCCTTGACTGCTTGCATCGTTGCTTGCAGTCTGTTCGGAGCCCTGACCGTCAGCGGGCGGGTTCTCGTCTTGACTAAAATTCGCCGTGTTGCCCGTATCCGTCTGCTCGCCATCACGCTCTTCGGACGTTATCGCCTCATGGGGGATATCCATCAAACTCAATCGGTGGGCATACCACTCAAAGTGTTGCCCCACGGGTAATCCAAAGTCCTGGGGATGCGCAAGTCCTGCCCATGCCATGTTGTAGGCAGGCGAAATGACCATATCGCTCGCCATTTTCAGCGCAATGCCGGAACAGCCTGATGGTTGGCGCGAATAGGGGTGTTTCAGCAGGATGCGGACCATCTCCACGGCGAGCATTGCCTTGAGTTGCGTATTGCTCAACTGGTCAACCAGTGGTGGATTGTATTCCATGCGCCCTTGCCCCGAACGCAGGGGGCACTGCATGTTGGGATTGATAGTCAACCGGTGCGAACAATAGACGGTGAAGAGCAACGGTTCGGTCAAGAACCACTGCTCCACCTCCTGCTGTATGCGTTCTAAAGCACTCATAGCGACTGGATGAACTCAATAATCTGTTTGTAGGTCTTGGGCAGTTCCTTGTTGATAAACTGGAGCATGCGTTTGTAACCAGTTCCATCGACAAGCGACACAAAGTGGGCATAGGCTTCGCGATGATTCTTGAACAAATAGTCGTGATAAGCCTTGAGGTTTTCGCGCACCAGTGTGCGCTCCATTGTTTCAAGTTGCTCGGTTTCAAAGAATCGGCAGAGCGTATCGTTTACCAATGACAACTGGTGCAACTGATATTTTTCCAACTCGCGCTTGGCGCTCTTGAAGTCGGTAAGCAGTTCCTGCGGTGTGAGGAGTCCCTTCTGCAGAGAGAGGAACAATCTTGCCGCCGCCTGCACCCCCACGATGCCTGCCACAATCTTTTGGTGCACCTGTTTCGGGTCGGAGATATTTTCCATCACGCGTGCCACCTTCTCCCAGGCACGACGGTCAGGGTCTTTCTCAAGGCCCTGTTCCTCCTTGGTGTCGCCACTACGGTCGAGCAATTCGGGGTTTGCTTGGATGAAGGCAATGACGCGCTCATCCAGTCCCTTGCGTGTTGCCCATAACAGCCATTCCTCTACCGTAGGACGGAAGGTATAGATATTAAAACGCGACACCAGTGCAGGGTCAAGGTCGGTAAGTTGATACTCATCACCATCGTTACAAGCCGAGATGATGCGACTCCCCTCGGGCAAGAGACGTCCGGCAAGTTTGCGGTTGAGCACAAGGTCCATCACCGTTTGCAAAATCTCGGGGCGTGCACGGTTCAACTCATCAAGAAACAACACTACGGGTTGTCCGTCCACAGGGAACCAATAGGGAGGCATGAAGGCGGTCTTTCCAGTTGCTTCGTCCTTGGTGGGAAGTCCCAACAAATCGCCAGGGTCACTCATCTGACCGAGGAAGAGTGCAACGACACGCATGCCCTTCGATTCAAAATAGTTTGTCAGAATCTGCGACTTGCCAATGCCGTGTCGGCCCGTCAGCATAATATTTTGCCATGAGGGAGTCACCTCCAAGAGGGTCTCCAACTCTTTACTGTTTATTGCTATTGCCATTATTTAGGGGTATGAAAAGTGAGGAGTGAGGAGAGAGGAGTATGCCATGCGGGACGAAACTCCGGATGGTGCTACTAACTACTCTCTACTAACTACTCTCTAATTTTAGGTTATAAGGTTATGAGGTTGGTCTTAAAACCTAAAAGCGAAGCGACCTTAAACCTTAAAACCTTAAAACCTAAACTTACAATTTTTCTTCAATAAAATCGGAAGAGGAAATTTTTGCGGTAGAGTAAGCGCTGTAATGTTCCACAAAATCCTTGATAGGCATACACCATTTCTCAATAAAAGGCAGTCCCTTATGCTCCTCCTTCCACGTCTTCGCATCTGTGGTTGATGGGTCTGCTGCATAGACCGTTCTGCCCTCGGCATCAACCCATCGCTCGCGGAGGAAGTCCTGCACGGGTTTTTGCCATCCCATGTATGCATCCTTTTCAATATAACTGAAGGAAGTATCCCCCGTTACCTTTATTGAGGGGATTAACATCTTGTGATTAGATCTTCTTGAAAGCAATGGTTCAATGTTCCATCGCATATATTTCAGCACGTGAGCCACTGGTTTGCCAGCATGTTCCGCAATCAATAGATTCAGGTGAAGCACCGCATTGGAATATACCTCATTTTTGAGCAACTGACTGTGGTAAAGATTGATAATCTTGACCAGGCAATCATCCACACGGTTATTGAGAACCGACATCTGCTTCAAGTATGCACCTATAATACTCATAGGAGTGGTGGAGGCGCGCAACGTGATGGAAATCTCTTCATAGTGCGTATTGGGGCAGAACACAATACCATTGCCGTATTCTTCACGCATACTGCATTGACAGCCTTGATAGGTCAACGTGATTTTGCTGCCGTGGGATTTCACTATCACATCATGCAAACCTTCCTCTTGCAAGTAGGGGCATAGTATCTGCTTCACGAAGCGATTCACGTCCTGCTGATTCGAAAATCTGAAATCAGCCATCTTCTGCACCTCCTCATTCAGTGCGCGTTCCGTTGCTCTTTCAAAGCATTTGGAAACGGC
>CALCUV010000294.1 GCA_937906765.1 uncultured Prevotella sp. | reverse complement strand
CACCATCGTAAGGATAGTTGCTCAAGAGGTACTTGTCATACTTCGCCTTATTGTAAGTGGGCGTATCGTCACAGAAGTCTGTGTCAAGATCACAGTCACGACTGTACGTCTTTGGGTCTTCGCCAAAAGCATGACGGAGTCCGAGGTAATGGGCAATCTCATGGCAGAGCGAACCTACGATTTCCGATGTCTTATACGACTCAGGCTCCAAATCATAAATGTAACGTGAGTTCACATAAACGCAATGCGGGTAATCAAGTTCCGAAGCGGGGCGCATCTCCATAAGTTTGGGCATACCAGCCAAGGTATCGGGGTGCAAGGTATAGGGGAAAGATGAAATACCCAGCACTGCATCGTTCTTTTCCTTGAAAAGGCAGATGTTCAGATACTTAGTTTGGTCCCACATATAGTGAGCGTAAGCAGGATCCTTAAGAAATTCCGTGCTGTTCATCGTAGCGATGCGCACCTTTTGGCGATCTACGCCCGGTTCAGGCATAACGTTTCCGTCGGGATCTACTTCTGCCAACTTAAATTGGAGTTTCAAGTCCACGCCACAGTTAGCGAAGCGGCGGTTTACGGCATCGAGTACCTTGGGAAGGTGACCTTCTTCAACGTATTCAAGGGGTTGGCTCTTCTGAGAGTAGAATACGTGGAACACCACGGGAATTTCATACGCCGTTTCGTCAGTTGCGTACTCTACATTCTCAGTGCCGTCGCCATTATTCACATCGCCGTCTCCGGGATTCTCTGTAAAATCATCCCCACCGTCAGAGCAAGAGAAGAGGGCGAGAGAAAGGAGCGAACCAAAGAATAACTTTTTCATATTCAAGAGGAAAGAGGGTCGTGATTAGTCGTTGTAAGAGAAACCAACCTTCTCATTCAAACCACAGCTTACGACATTGTCAGCAATCTTACCATTCGCCTGAACGTAAACAATCACACGAGCGTCGCGGAGTACGTCAAGCGCATAGTCGCCTGTGCCCTTTGCATAAAGAGCGCTCTTATTGAATTCACAGCAGAAGTCATAAACCTCGCCAACTTCTGTAGTTTCGCCATTGTTAAGCGCAAAACCTGCACCAGTTGAGGGAGCCACGTCCTTCACACCTGCTTCGTGAACCCAATAATTCACATCGCTAGTACCCTGTTGGCGGAAGAAGACATTGTCTTGAACAAGCGCAACGGTAACCTTGTAAGAACCGGGGTTGTCACACTTAATCTTTGACGCAACACTGATAACGCCAGTCGCTTCATCGTAAGAAGTGGCAACAGCAATAGCTGATTCCGCCTGTTTTGAGCAAACCTCAGAAATGTTATTTGTCAAGAATGTAAAGAAAGCGTCAGAACTGAAACCAGCTGCCAACATATTGCTGTCAAAGTTAATCTTCATAGCGGGATAGCTTGCACCTAAACCTGCCTGACTGGTAAGTTTGTCTGCGGCTTTGCTATAAAGGGGGTCGCCAGTGTTGTAAGTGTGAAGCGCCATTAAGACAGCCTTGTCTTCATTACCCGAAATCGCAAAGAACTTCTTGAGTGCGCTAATCGCATTAGGGCAATACATACAGTCAGTACCCGTAGCCTGAATGATAAGTGCGCGACGCTTAAAGTCCTTAGAAGCAGGAGCTTCATCAGCAGGCACAGCGGGCATATCGCTTACCGCTACGACACTAAGAAGTGCGTCTGCCTTTGTATTTTCTGTGCCATAAGACGCCCAAAATTGGTAAGTGCCAGTTTCTTCAATCTCAAACTCGCCACCACCTACCTTTGTGCTTGAACTGCCTTCTATAACATAAACAGAGGCATCTGTTGTAACGTTGCGTCCTTGCTTATCATATACAGCTAAACCAATACGTGCAAGAGGATTCTCTTTAGAAACTTCTACAAAGTGAGCTGTTGCCGCAATCGTCAAACCATTCTTTGAAGTTGCGCGGTTTACAAATTCGGTCTTAACAGGAACATCGGGCGTAGGGTTAGAACCTTGGCCGCCGTCACCACTTCCGGGAGGAGTTGTTTCGTCATCTCCACCACCGCAGGCAGAGAAACCTACTACGAGAGCAAACATTGTTGCCCATGAGAAAAACTTTTTCATAATTATAATTGTATTTGATAAATGCAATGTGCTCTTAAGCAAAACTATCCCTGAATGATTGGAAACTGTACCTCAATTAGGAAAAACTATAAGTGACTTTGTTGAAATTCTTTGAGACCTAATTTGAATTAAAAGAGACTTAATTTGAATTCAGTGAGAGTAAGTTTTAACTCAGTGAGAGTAAGTTTTAACTCAGTGAGAGTAAGTTTGAATTCAGTGAAACTTAATTTCCCCTCCCTTTATTTCGTTCGTCCCAGAATCCCGGGGAAACCATTCAGAGTGCAAAACAAACCAATAGGCTAACGATACAAGCGCATCATTAACCTATTGGATTACATATATTTAAGAATTACTTCTGAGTCTTTTCGAAATTAGCCTTCAAGTCGAACAACTTACCTTCAACACGATTGAGCTTGGGAGCGTTCTTAACCTTAGAAGCGCGCTTACCTGCTACAGAGAGGTTCTTAACGGGGAGGAGGTTGTTGTTAGAGTAAACAGCCTTGCTTGACTTAATTACATCGTCGATAGAGAAAGGCTTAGTTGCTGCAGGCTTCCAACCTTCTTCTTCAGAACCACGAGTATATTTCAATACATCATTCGTGCGGTTCTGAGTAGCTGCGTAAGCAGCGCTGTAGTAACGGATTACACCAGGATAGTACTTCACACCGTCAACTTCTGCAGGGTGAACAGTAAGTGTCTGCTTGTCTTCAGAGATAGTAACGGGGAATTCGCATTCGGGCAAATAACCTTCGTCAGAAATACCTACCATGTAGTAAGCACCATCATAGTTAGCCAAGGGAGCGAGAGCGTTGATGTCTGACTTCATTACCATTTCGTTAGCACCAACTACTTCAAACATTACCTTAGGACCGAAGTCGTAGAACAACTGAGCGCAATCGTAAGCTGAGTAATATTCAGAAGTGAAGAGATCCCAGGGAGTGTAAACATACTGATTAGCAGCGTAAACATAGTTACCGCAGGGGAAGTTAATACCTACCATCTGGTTCTGACCTTCATACTTGCTAGCGTAATGAGCAGCAGTTTCCTTGTAATCTTCATAGAGAGCCTCAACCTGAGCTTCGTCACCGCCGAGAGCGTTAAGCACTACGTTGTAAGAATCTGTACCCTTCCAAGCGTCGTAAGAAGCAGGAGCGAAGTCGGGGTTCTGAGTGATTACAGAGTTGAACTTACGCCAAGTGTTCTTTTCGTAGTAGTTGTTAGTGTCGAAGTATTCCAACACCCATTCTCCGTCAAGGTCAGTGTAGAGAGTAGATTCTACCTTGGGCTTAGCGGGAATAGAGCGTGAACGAGAGTCAGCCCAAACTGCTTCACAAGCCTTTTCGTCATCGTTATAAGCAAGAACAGCCAAACGAGTGTCTGATTCTTCAGCAGAAGGATAGCTGATTTCGAGACCTTCAGCAGAATTTACCTGCTTGAGTTCTTCTTCTGAAAGCATCTGACCGTAAGTTTCGATCATGTCTTCGTAAGAATAACCAGAGTTGAGTTCGGGGATCCAGTCCTTCACATAGTTAGCGATGAACTTGATACCTGCAGCATCCTGAGAAGTACACTTGATGTTGAAGAATACTTCTTCGTGAGTGTTCTTTTCATCTACAGCTGTTACTTCGAGAACAGGAGCGGGAAGAGTTGATTCCTGGGGTGAGAATGTGAGGTGGCAGAAGCTCTGAACGGCACCTGATTCTTCGAAGAGACCAGTTACGAGCATGTGATAGTTAGCGCCTACTGTGAGACCTTCCATTGCATATTCGCTACCGCCTGCCATGGGCGCACCATTATTTAATGTGTAAGCCTGCATGCCAGCTTCGCCTACGAATGCGCAAAGCATGCTGTAATCTTCGTCAGAAAGGGGAAGAACATGGTAGCTCAAGCAATCTTCGGGGGGAACCATTTCGAAGATAGCAGTACGTTCTGTCAACTTCTTGATAGCTACTTCTACTGTATCAGCAGGAACTTCTGCGGGATTAGTCCAGAAAATCTGCTTAGCGTATTCGCGGTTGAAGGTAACGCCTTCGTCTGTGCAAACTTCAGTATATTCGCCGAGGTTCATGCCAGCGCGTGAATTGCTCCAGACACCCATGTCGTCGTCAATGAAATCGTCGTTGTGTTCCATTGTGTAGTCGGGCATCCAACGGTAAGTTACAGGCCATGAGTAGGGAACTTCGCCGTAGTAAGCAGCAGATACCAACATTACAAACGCACTACCGGGCTTGATTGTGTAGGGATAGTCAAAATAAGATGTGCTATCCACTTCACCAGTTGCCCAGTCCATGTCATATTCACGGTACCAAAGGTCACCATCTTTAATTTCGATAGTCTGAGGACCTACATAGTGGTTGTTACCAAGTGATTCAAGGAAACCTGCATCACTCTGACCGAAATACATCTTCATCTGTTCGTAAGTTGCACGGTCACCGAGATTGAGGATCCAGTTAGTTGTGTCGGAAACATTTACGTGGAACTTTACAGAGAAGGGAGTTGTGCTGATCATTGTGAGAATCTGATCGCCATAACCGCCAGTTGTTACTGATTTTTGTTCAAGAAGGAATGTGTTTTCCACAGTCTTCATTGCGAAGTAAACTACGTATTCAGTTTCTCCTTCAAGACCTTCAACAACAACCTTGTTTTCGCCGTCCTGCATGGGGAATGTCTTTTCAGCTTCAGCAAAAATCAATTCTGCTTCGGGCGCAACGGCAGCGCGAACTGACTCTTCAGCCTTTACAGCCTTATAAGCGAGTTCAGTAACGCCATTTGTAGTGAAAGTGAATGTTGCTGTAGTTGCAGTGATTGTGCCATCTTCTTGAGAAGGAGTAGTCACTGTTGTAGAGGGACCCTTAGGACCATCATCATCACTACAGCTGGTAAAGCCGGCACCCAAAGTTACGAGCGCAACGACCATCAATGACCAAAACTTTTTCATAATGTGATTAAGCATTGATGCACCCCCGCACTAAGTTGTGCTACGATAGTTGGGAGGAGCGGTTCTTTTAGTTTGTTGTGTTTTGTAAGCGCACTTACTTACCTCTTTAATTAATTTGCGTTTAATAGGAACGTCCGTAAAACTAAAATACGCTGTAAGACAGGTGATAAAACCTTTCGCAAACGTATTTCCGTTCTTGAAACGTCGGCAAAATTAGATATTTTTTTTGAACTTCCAAGTGTCGTGTCTAAAAAAATGATAAAAAATTGTAAAATTGACTTAGCAAAACTGCTTTCTGTCAATTTTCACTGTATTTCTGTTGCAAAAACGCTGGGTTTTGCAGACATAACCTCAATTTTTCTCCGTATAAGTTAACAAACTGTCACTTCCGTAAGCGACTTTTTGAGCAGAAAATGCCTCAAAATCGCGTATTTTTGGGAGATTGGCGCCACAATGCCCCACTCATGAAAAACAAAGAGCGACTTCGGAAAAACTATTTGGCGAAATAAGGCGCATAGTTTGGTGAAACAAGACGCACAGTTTGGTGAAATAAAATGCACAATTTGAGACTTCATTTCAAGAGTCTGAATTTATGGCATATCCATACTCCTAAAGCGCGCAGTTCCTACTGCCTTGAGGGTACGAAAATCGCTTTTTAGAGGATGCATAACGCGTTTCTTTACGCAATGCTTCTCAGGGAGGGTTGTGACCTACGGTTTTTGTCGTTAAAAATGCATAAAAACGGGCGTCGGTTTCTGCTTTATATATAAATGATGTGTGATAATCCGCCGAAAAGTTGTATTTTTGCGCCCGATAATCGAGTTTATTATATATGCAACTACCCTTTCTTACCGCCGAAGAGGCGGCTGCATACATCCAAAATGGAGATATTTTGGGAATAGGCGGTTTTGGTCCTGCCGGTTCTCCCAAAATGATTCCCCCAGCTATTGCCAAGCGCGCAATGGTTGAGCATGAGGCGGGACGCCCTTTCAAAGTGGACGTCATCACTGGCGCTTCAATCGGTGCCAGTTGTGACGGAGCGCTCACGCTTGCCGATGCAATTGACCGCCGTATGCCTTTCAGTGTGAACACTGACTTACGCCGTGCGTTCAATGCGGGTAAGGTGCGCTACACGGACTTAAACCTTTCCGACAATGCCACGCACTTGCGCCAGGGCATGACTGGACCTATCACGTGGGGCATAATCGAGGCCATTGATGTGCAGAAGATTTGCGGAAAAATCCGAATCTATCCCACGGCAGGTATAGGTATTGCGCCGACAGTGTGTCGCTTGGCTGAGAAAGGCGTATTCATTGAGTGGAACATGTGGCACTCGTCAAGTCTTATCGGACTTCACGACATTTATGAAATAGAAGATCCCTGGAATCGCCGAACTGTGGGCATTAATAACATTACTGACCGCATCGGTAAGCCATATATTGAGATTGAAGAGTCACGCATCAAGGCATTATCCGTTGTAACACGCAGGATGAGTCGCGCACGATGCTCCCCGGCAGTGCTGAGACCGACATTATCGGTAAGAACGTGGCCGACTTCTTGGTGTGGAACATGCACAAGGGTTACATCTTCCGCGATAAGTTGATTATGCAATCGGGTGTGGGTTCGGGTGCCAACGCTGTCTTAGGCGCGCTTGGCGAATGTAAAGAAGTGCCCAACTTTAGTATTTACACCGAGGTCTTTCAGGAAGAACCCATGCGCCTTCTCCTTGAGGAGCGCGTCACTGAGGCATCTACGGGCGCCTTAACCATTAGTCCTGAAAAGTTGAAGGAACTCACCGACAACATCCAGTATTTCCGCGACCGCTTGATTATTCGCCCGTCGGAAATTTCAAATTGCCCTGAAATTATTGCCCGACTTGGCATCTGCGCCTTGAATACGGCGATTGAAGTAGATATTTATGGTCACGTCAATTCCACAAAGATTTGTGGCACAAAAATGATGAATGGCGTCGGAGGTTCTTGTGACTACACCTGTAACTCCATGCTCTCGACCTTTACTTGCACCTCCACGCAAAAGGGTGGCACTATCTCGAGCATCGTTCCCTTCTGCTCACACATTGACCACACAGAGCACTACGTAGATGCCATTGTGACGGAATACGGAGTAGCAGATTTGCGCAACAAATGCGCTACGGAAAAGGCAGAAGCACTCATTGCCATCGCCCATCCTGACTACCGCCCCATTCTTCGTGACTATATGCGCCTTGCTCAGCAAAAGGGAGGCCACACGCCTCACATGCTCACCGCCGCTTTCGCAATGCATGACACCTATATGCGTAAGGGCGACATGCGCTTGGTGGATTGGAGCGAATATATTAAATAATCGGTGATTTCTTATCGTTACTATAGTCCCTATAGTTCCTATAATCCCTATAGATTTTCTCTTTAGAACCTAAAAACCTCAACAAAATATGAAAATTAAATCTTTCCTTCTCCTTGCCTTTGCGGCAGGTTCACTTGCTTCATGTAGCAAGATGGGTGCTCTCTCTGCTGATAATTTCACAGTCGTACCCTCTCCCCTCGAAGCAGTATCTAATGAAGTGCCTGTTACTATCAATGGTCGCTTCCCCGAAAAGTATATGAAGAAAAAGGCAGAAGTTACTGTCATTCCCGTACTCCGCTTTGCGGGTAAGG
>CALCUV010000293.1 GCA_937906765.1 uncultured Prevotella sp. | reverse complement strand
AATCACGGGAATACTTGCCTCTGAACGCACAAAATTAATGAGGTTGCTACTGCCTCGCGGAATGATGAGATCTACCCACCCGCGCGCATGAAGAAGTGCTGTAGTGGCCTCGCGGTCGGAAGGAAGCAGGGTGACAAGGCGCGGGTTCAGTCCTTCATCGGTAAGCACTTTTTCGATAAGACTCACAATGGCGCGGTTTGAACTCTCAGCGTCGCTCCCGCCTTTCAGCACGCAGGCGCTACCCGACTTAAGGCAGAGCGAAAATACATCAAAACTCACATTGGGTCTTGCTTCGTAAATTACGCCTATGACGCCAAAGGGCACAACAGTCTTTTGGAGTCTAAGTCCATTAGAAAGCGTCTTTTCAAGCAACACCTTGCCCAGCGGGTTTGGCAAATTGGCCACATTGCGCATGTCTGTCGCTATGGTTTCTAAGCGGGAGGGTGTTAATTGTAATCTGTCGTACTTTGGGTTCGACTTGTCCATGCGTTCCAGGTCCATGCGGTTGGCAGAAAGAAGCATGTCCATGTTGTTTTCAATCGCATCAGCCACGGAGCGCAACACGCGGTTTATGTCGTCTGCCTTGAGCAACAATAAGTCGCGACTGGCAGAGCGGATTTCTTGAAAAAGGGGAGTTAAGTCCATATATATTATATAATGTGTGATGTGTGGGTAAAAAGTGTTAGGGCACACCCGCCTTAGCGCGTGAGTTCAATCAGCACCACTTCGGGCCATGCGCCAAAGCGGAAGGGGATGTTCGACCCCGCACCCGTAGAGACGATCAAGTGTTGCTCACCCTCGCGGTAATGTCCGCCCCATTCATCGTAAATCCATTGGGAAGGCGAGAAACCTGCACACTTAAATTGCATGGCATGCGTGTGTCCCGAGAGGGTGAGTGAGATATTGGGGTGTTGCGGAATCACTTCGCGGCGCCAATGTGTGGGGTCGTGGCTGAGGAGAATGACAGGGGCGTCATTAGAAATGTTTTGCATTGCGCGCTTCAAGTCTCCATAACTGGGAAAAGGCGGTCGCGCCACGTTTTCTACCCCCACGATGACCAGGGAGTCAGCCCCGCGACGCACGATGTGCGCCTCATTTTGAAGCAAGTGCCACCCCATCTCACGTTGCGCACTTTGGAGTTGTGCAATGCGCGCCTTCCGGGCACCGAGGTCTTTCTCGGGGTGATACGTCGTATAGTCATGGTTGCCCATGATGGAGAAGACGCCGTCTCTTGCACTAAGGTGCGAAAGGAGGCCCTTAAAAGGCGTGAGTTCGTCGGGGGAAACGTTCACCAAGTCGCCCGTGAAGACAATCAAGTCTGGCTGAAGTTCATTCACCTGCGTCACCATCTTGTGGATGTAAGTAGTGTCCGTTCCGAAGGTTCCCAAATGCAGGTCGCTGATTTGAAGAATCTTATATCCTTCAAAACTTGGGGGCAGGCTTTGCATCTCCACGCGCTCGGTTTTTACCGTCAGGCGTTGCCATCCCCAAAGAAAACCGTACAATGCCATGCCAAAGGTGAGCAATCCTACACCCACTCCCACCCATGCGCCAATCGTGGCACACGCAGGGTGAAGCAGTCCCAACAACCGCCCTACAAGGGCGAATGCCATGAAGAAAATCTTGGGCAAGCAGCAACAAAGGAACAAGCAAAAGGTGACCTTCAACACCCAATGGTCAGCATGTCCCATGACAAAGCAACCTATGCCCCCAATGGTCAGCAAGAGGGGCACCCAATAGAGGATGCTCCACACCGTGGCAACATTGCCGCGCACGTGAGTCCACCAAATATAGACGTCGGGCACAATTATCAGGAGCAATAAGATGAAGGGAAGTAGGGGCATGAGTCAAAAGCGTAGTTTAGTTTGTTTCCGTTGTTGCAAAGATGCGCATTTTTGCGGATAGAGCAAAGGTAGAGCGCAGAAAAACGTGAAGAAATCCACACTCTTAGTGCCCTCGGAGATGCTATTTCTCATTTCTTTACGTATATTTGCCGTAAGAAGTTTTTGCACTTCTGAAATTCCCAAAATTAAGTTACTTACAATTTAAATTCTTTGAGACTTAATTTAAATAAAGTTACTTATAGTTTTTACTAAAACTGATTTCCGAAAATGAAACTCCGAACCATTCTCTTATCAACCTTAACTGCAGCGCTTTCGCTCAGCAGTTGTCAAAACGAAAACACGACTATGAACAACAGTGACACTCCCGTAATTGACGCCATCATGGCGCGTCGCTCCATTCGCCAATATAAGGAAACGCCCGTGCCTCGCGAACTCTTGCAGAAGATTGCCGAGTGTGGCGTAAATGCTCCCAATGCCATGAACAAGCAAGAGTGGGAGGTGCGCATCCTTGACGATGCCAACTACATGAATGAAGTGACCGAATTGATGAAGCAGGAAATGCCGCAATTCGTAAATAGCGATGCGCCCGGCTTTCGCAATGCCTTCCGCAACGCTATGGCGCTCATCGCCGTGGCATGCCCAGACGACGAAATGGGCATGACGCTCATCAATGTCGGACTCATGGGCGAAAACATGTGTCTCGCGGCGCAGGAACTCGGACTCGGCACCTGCATTATGGCGGCGCCCTCCATCTTCATGAACTCCAGCGCATCCGCAAAACCCTATCTCGACAAATTAGGTTTCACCCCCGGCTACAAACTCCGCTACTTCCTCGCCGTAGGTTATCCCGACGAAGCGCCCAATGCGAAGCCCCGCGATTTGGGTAAGATTAAGGTGGTGGAGTAACATTATTAGGTTGTGAGGTTATTAGGTTGTGAGGTTTTCACCGCAAGGTCCTTATAACCTAAAAGCGGAGCGACCTTAAAACCTTGAATCTTAAAATTAAATATTATGAACAAGAAAATCATGAAATACATTTTGCTCGCCATTATCTTAGTCCCCATCTTCATGGCATTTGACTTGTTATGGCAATGGATAGACAAACCCGCTTTTGACTTTGCTGGAGCGGCTTTTCAAGGTATTGCGATGAGTGTGGGTTTTACACTTCTGCAGGTTTATTGGGATAGAAGGAAAAAGTAGTTGAGGGATATTATTATGAAAAACTTTGGACAAAAAGCGTGGATGCTTCCACAACCCGTTTTAATCATTGGTACTTACAACGAAGACGGAAACCCGAATGCGATGAACGCAGCTTGGGGCGGCCAATGGGATATGAAGGAAATCATGATCTCAATGGGGGCACATGCCACTACTGAGAATCTTGACCGATGCCCAGACTTTACCGTGGCATTCGCAACGCGTGACACGATGGTGGCGGCTGATTTCGTGGGTATCGTAAGTGCGAAAAACGATTCCGCAAAGATGCAAAAGGCGGGGTGGACTGCTGTAAAGAGTGAGCATGTCAATGCCCCCGTATTCACTGATTTTCCCATGACTCTCGAATGTCGCATCGTCAAGAAGATTGATGTGAGCGACGAGGGGTATTACATAGTGGCGGAAATTGTGAACATTCTTGTTGATGAGCAATATCTCGGTGCTGATGGCAAACCCGATATTGACAAGATGGCGCTCATTACCTACAATCCCATTAAACACACTTACCATGCCCTTGGCGAGCAAGTGGGTAAAGCATTTTCGGACGGCAAGGTGTTGAAGTAATCAAATTTTACTTCATCAAGCAAACATGGAATGGATAACCTATCTCCTTGCTGCACTCTTCCTTCTGCTCGCACTTGTGATATTTTGGGGCAAGGGCGACTGCCTCATTGCAGGGTATAACACCGCCTCAGAAAAGGAACGCATGAAGTACGACATCAAGCGCCTGCGCCTCATTGTTTCCCTCATATTGCTCCTTTCGGCAGGTTTCGTTTTAGCCCTGCTCTACATTCCGCCCGCTTTTATAGGCATCGTGACCCCAGGCTTTGTCTTCGTTACGCTTATCGGTGTGGTGCTGGCAAATACTTGGGCGAAGAAGTAATGGTGCTCGGAGGTTATTTTGTGCGTCTCAGGAAAGATTTCTTTCCGTTGGTTATATGTTGCGAGGAAAGTCCCTCTTAAATTCACGAAACACGAACAATACGTCACTTAATTTTTTATTCCTATGAAGATACTTAGTTCAACCCTTGCTTTAGTTCTTTTGTGTGCCACCTCTCTCTCACTCGTAGCGCAACGAAAGGAACGCGTGCTTCCCGTAATCACTACGGGAAAAGACGCAACCTGGTATGCTCAGCAGTATGAACTTTGGGATAAGGAAGTGAAGCAACATCCGAAGTCCGAAGATGCTTGGCGCAACCTTTTTACGGCGGACTTTTATCTCAATAACTGGTTTGCGGAGGAGCGCCCGCCTTTAGATTCGGTGAATGTCGTACTCCAGCGTATGGAGAAGGCTATTCCCGGCAGTTTTACCTATAATTATTGTGTTTACAAGAATTATATGGACGGCACGTCGGAACATGCGGAGCGCGCATTGCAACTGATGCCTCGCGATGCCGATCTTATAACC
>CALCUV010000292.1 GCA_937906765.1 uncultured Prevotella sp. | reverse complement strand
ACGAGCAACACATTCCCCGTTGCAATTAACTTACAGCGCGCCATGGAAGAACCAGGTTCTGCCCATGATATCCTCTTACGCGAAGGCGACATCCTTGAAGTGCCCGAACGTAGTAACATCGTGAAGATTAGCGGTGAAGTAATGTATCCCGTAAGTATGAGCTACGAAGAGGGTAAGAGTCTGAGTTACTACATTAAGCACGCCGGCGGTTACAGCAGTAACGCTGCAAAGTCGCGCGTTTATGGCATTCAGGCAAATGGTAGTGTTGTCAAACTGAAGGGTGGTACTAAAAAGGACATTCAACCTGGCATAGAAATCGTTGTGCCTCAAAAACAAAATCGTCGCAAGATGTCAACTTCAGAAATCATCGGTATTGGTTCGGGCGTAGCCGCACTTGCTGGGGTTATTGTTTCGCTCTTGAATGCCACGAAGTAACGATTCTGAAAAATGGAAAAGAAACAACATCACATAGACTTAGCGCGCTGCTTCGCAATTATCTGGCAGCGCAAAAAGGTTTACTTTAAGGTGCTACCTGTCGTATTCCTCTTGGCATGTGGTTGGATATTTCCCCAACCACGCTACTACCGCAGTAGCGCTGCTCTTGCTCCCGAATACGCAGGTGAGACTGCCGCAGGAGGACTCTCAAGTCTCGCCTCATCATTTGGGTTTAATCTCGATGCCTTAGGCGGTAGTAGCGACGCCATCTACCCTTTGCTCTACCCCGAACTCTTCCAGTCGCCCGAGTTTATCGTAAGTCTTTACGACATTCATGTAAAGTCCATCGACGGAGAGATTGACACGGATTACTACACCTATATCAAGAAGCACCAAAAGAAAAACCCCATCACCCAACCCTTTCTTGCGGCCAAGCGTTGGGTAACGTCACTTTTTAAAGAGAAGAAAAAGGGCACGGCGCTCTCTGCAAAGGACATTAATCCCAAAATGATGTCCGAGCAAGACTTTGCATTAATGGAGATTATCCAACAAAAGATTCTCTGCAACATAGATAAAAAGACTGAAGTCATCACGATTACCGTCTCTGACCAAGACCCGCTCATCGCAGCCACAATGACCGACTCGGTATGCAAACGCCTTCAGGAATTCATCGTTATGTATCGCACGAGCAAGGCACGCATGGATGCCCAGTATTATCAAGCGCTCGTTGATTCCGCACGCATTGAGTTCGACAAGGCAACCGCTGCCTACAGTTGGTTCTGCGACAGCCACACGGGTGCTATCCGTCAGTCCGTTATCTCAAAGCGTGAAAAATTGGAAACTGACCGTGCGCTCAAACTCAATGCCTACACAGCGCTTTCCACACAGTTGGAAACCATGAAGGCAAAGATTCAGGAAAACACGCCTGCCTTCACTGTGCTTAAGAGTTCCACCGTCGCTACACAACCAGCGGGTCCGAAGCGTATGCTCTTTGTCATCGGCATGTGCCTGCTTGCAGGAATCGTCATTACGTTCTGGTTAATCAGAAAAGAGATTTTCGGAATCGGGACCAAGAAAGTAGCCGACGAACAACTGAATTCGTAACGATTATTTGTAACAGAATTAAAACAAAGGCAGTAATTCTTTTCATAAAGTAAGGAATCATTTGAACGAACTTTGATTCCTGTGTTTTTCCTCATGACCATCAATTTAAAAGAATTAAAGGTGATACCAGCGCTCATGGCGCTGGTTTTTGCCATGTATAATTCTTTGACGTTTACGGCGCTTGAAATGCAGGGAGCGTCTTACATGTCATTGGGGATAATGTTGTTGACAAGTTGTCTTACGGCAGTGTTCATTGTTCACCAACGCGGCATTTCAAGGTTTGCTTTGTGCGTCTTGATGCTACTGCTTTGGGTGGCAGCAGTGACGATGCTTAATGGCAACGATTTGAAGAACTGGGTGTATCAAAGTGCGAGTCTGACAGCACTACTCTTCCTTTTCGACTACTACCGTGAGGACATCCGCCCGCTAGTTATTGGTTTGCTCATAGGTTTTACGATTTCTATTTACGCCGCTATTCTACACATGGCAATGAATCCCCACTTGTGGGTGACATTGGCAAACGAAAACAAAAACGTCACAGGATTCCTACTCGGAGGAAACTATAACCAAACGGGACCTAGATTGTTATGTGCTTTGGCTGTAAACATTCTTTGCTTAAAGTATAGCAAATGGTTTTGGATTAACCTCATTCCGCTAATCGTTGTTAGTTTGGCCATTTTGTTCATGGTGCAATCCATGACCGCCCTTGTAGGTCTGTTGCTCTTCCTTATCTTCTGTTTGCTCCCAAGTCGAAGGTTCTCCCGCCTATGTATCACAGGAATGCTCTGCGCCGTTATATTTTTCCAAGTGTTTGTATGCTTCAACGGCAAAGGGATTGAGAATAATGAATATGCAACATGGTTTATTGTCGATGTTTTGGGAAAGGACATCACCTTTACCTATCGCACGGATCTATGGGACGCCGCCATGCGGTTGTTTACAGAATCCCCGTTGATCGGGTATGGACTTCCAACGACAGAATGGTATTATTCTAACCTCGCCTCATTTGCCATAGGTCCCCACAACCTTATCTTAGGACTTATGTTGTTTGGCGGAATTCCTGCTGTATTAGGTTACGTTGGACTAGCAACCTACTCCATTGTGGGCGTATTGCGAAAGAATGACCATTATGCCACAGCACTCTACGCCGCATTTGGTGTGTGGTCGCTCATGTCACTCATGGAGATTTACAGCACCCCCATCATATTCTTCTTTATCATTCTCATTTATTATTACGGCAGGGAAGAAGAGGAAAGCAAAACCCAAAACGAAGAACGAGACATAGTCGTTAACCCATAAAATCTTTTCACCGTTCATCGTTAACCTTTCACGCGGATGAACAACAAAACGAGAATCATAGTCAATACCCTTGCGCAGAATGTACGTAGCATCGTCAACATCATTCTGTCGCTCTACTCCACACGTATCGTTATGGACGCGTTGGGGCAGTCTGACTATGGCGTTTATATGTTGGTTGCGGGCGTTGTTTCGTTTCTAAACTTTTTTACCAATAGCCTAACGCTCACGACACAGCGCCACATTTCCTTTTGTCATGGTGCGGGACAACGAGAAGAGGCTAAATCCATTTTTGCAAATAGTTACCTACTCTTGTTTATCCTCGGCACGGTGATGGCAGGGGTACTCGTATCACTCACTTCCGTAATTTTCGACGGTGGATGGTTAAAAATCGACGCCAGCAGGTTGGCAGAAGCAAAGTGGGTGTATCTTTTGGTCATCACTTCCGTATTCATGACGTTGCTAACGTCACCCTTCCGCGCCCTGCTGATTGCTTACGAAAATATTGTGTATATCTCCATCATCGAAGTGCTTGATGGCGTCTTAAAACTCTCAGCAGTATTTATTCTTTATTACCTTAGCGATTATCGCCTAACAACCTATGCCGCAATTATCATGCTGGTGATGGCGTTCAACTTTCTTGCCTTCCTCATATATTGCCAACGCAAATACCCCGAAAGTTGCATTCTGCCCTCTCCAAGGCAATGGAATTTGGAGATACAGAAGAAGATTGTGGGTTTTGCCACATGGAGTCTGTACGGCATGGGATGTATTATGGTGCGTACGCAAGGTGTGGCGGTGCTTATCAATCATTTGTTTAAGGGCACGTTGCTCAATTCTTCCTATGGTATTGCTACACAGATTCAGGGTTCGGTGAATTTCTTTTCTTCGGCAATTCACAACTCCATTAAGCCACAAATCATCAAGGCTGAGGGCGCTGGCGACCACGAGCGGGCTATTCGACTTTCAGAAACGGCGTGTAAGTTTGGATTCTTAATCCTAATGTTGGTCGTAACCCCCATTGTGGCCGAACTCCCCGCGATATTGGACGTGTGGTTAAAGGAAGTGCCCCCACTATGTGTGGCCTTTGGCACGGTGATTCTCATTTCCGCCCTCACCGACCAATTGTCTGGGGGGCTCACTCTCATTGTTTCAGCATCGGGACGGATTCGCAACTTCACCTTATGGAGTTTCACGGTCAAGACACTTGCCCTGCCCGCCATGTATTTCGGAGTCAAGGCAGGACTCAGCATAGCCGAGGCCTTCGTGTTCTATTGGGTATTTGAATTTCTGAGTGCCGCTACCTCCATCACCTACATCTGTCACGCCACAGGCGAAACGTGGAGTTCTTATCTGCGAAACGTTGTTTTCAAGGTGCTCCCCCCACTCCTTTTTGTGGGACTTACGGCCTACGCTTCGCAATCCATTTTTGCAGAAACGCCTTGGCGCATTATTTTGACGGGAATACTGACCACCCTCGTAGGACTTGCCTCCATTTGGATGCTATCTCTGCATTCCCAAGAACGCACCCACTTGCTCACGATAGTGACTTCAAAATTTAAAAAGACCACATGAGGATTCTCAGACGTATCATACATGCATTGGCAGAACTGGGAAGGGAACTTCAAGAGCGTAAGTTTCGTTCCTTCCATAAGCGCATACAGAAGCGCGTGATTTTCGACCCTAAAAGACTCGAGAGCATCAAGGACTTTCACCTTACTAAGGAGCAAGAACTAGCAATCGATGCATTCTATCTCAGCAACTATGGAAAAAAGGTGGATCATACATGTCACCGCACCTATGCCGCCTACTCTGGAAAGTTTTCTCCCGCCTTCATGACGGAAGATATTTACATTCCTGAGTTAGACCACTTCCTGAATATCTTCAACACATACAACTCTGTGTTTGAAGACAAGAACGTTATGCCTCACATAGCTAAGTCAGTGGGTGTGAAAACACCACAGGTGCTTTGTTCGTGCGTCAAAGGTTTTTATTTAGATGCAGAAAATCGTCCTATCACACTTGGCAA
Source organism: uncultured Prevotella sp. (assembly GCA_937906765.1). Taxonomy (GTDB): domain Bacteria; phylum Bacteroidota; class Bacteroidia; order Bacteroidales; family Bacteroidaceae; genus Alloprevotella. The sequence goes on along the minus strand of CALCUV010000292.1, from coordinate 18,360 downwards.
CGCACTTGCCTTGCTCCACAACCATGGTACACTTTTCATTAAGCCATCTGTGAATTCTATGGGTGGAAGAAGTTGTGTGTTAGCAGAAATACAGGGCGGCATAGACCTTAAGAGTCAGCAATCTTTGAAGGAGATCCTCGCGCAAATGGGAGATGACTTTGTTGTTCAAGAATGCTTGGTATGTCATGAGTCATTACGGAATATTTATCCGCGTAGTGTGAATACCTTCCGTGTATTTACGTATCGTTGGAAGGACCAAATTCATATTGCTCCTACTGTTTTACGTTTAGGACGGGGAGATATGGACGTAGATAATGCATCGCAAGGAGGCTTATTTATAGGTGTTAAGCACGATGGTCGACTCTATGATTATGCTAGCACAAAATATGGTGAGAGATTTTATGAGCATCCTGATACTTCCCGAAGTTTCTCGGGTTATACTTTACCCTTGTTTTCAAAAGTGACTGATGTAGCGATGCGACTTCATTACGCAATGCCTCAGATTGGTTTCTGTAATTGGGATTTGACGATTGACGAGAAAGGCGATGTTGTTTTAATAGAAGGAAATCTTCAGTTTGGTGGTGTATGGATCTTTCAAATGGCATGCGGTGTGCCTGTCTTCGGCGAACATACCGCTGAGATGCTACAATGGGTGCAAAAGATGAAAAGGTTGAGCCCTTCAGAGCGTCCCAAACATGCTTTTGGATATTGATAGTCAAAACTATAACGGGAAGAAAACTGACTTCTCACCAACTCTTACGTTTCGGAGCAAAACTAAGGTTTAAATAAGAAAAACAAAGTTACTCTTTGTGCGCCCTAAATCGCACTTACGAATGCGGATAACTTATCCTGTTCTCCCTCCGAAAAACATGTTGTTAAAACAATGAAAGAACACATCTGGAAAATCATATTCTTCATCCTGGGTTACGTGTCTCCCAAGACACTGGCCACCATTCACTTCCGTCGCTCATTCGGGCGTTGGATGGATTGGCAGAATCCCAAGGATATCAATGAGAAGATACAATGGTTGAAGTTTCATTCCGACACGACGCAGTGGACACCGCTTGCTGACAAGTTCCAAGTTCGTGAATATATCAAGCATTGCGGATTGGAAGATATGCTCGTGCGACTCTACGGAAAGTGGGACCGCGCCGAAGATATTGACTGGGATGCGCTTCCTAACCAGTTTGTGATGAAAACAAACCATGGTAGTGGCGACGCCCTTATCTGTCGTGACAAGGAAACGCTGGATAAGGCGTATTGGACAGCATATTTCGGAAAACTACTTCACAAAAAGTTTGGACGCATTATGGGGGAACCTCATTACAATAAGATTAAGCCCTGCATCATTGCCGAAGAACTCTTAGACAATACGAAGCAGCAAGTGGTTTCTACCTCACTCGTCGATTACAAAATCTGGGCGTTCCGAGGCACTCCCGCCTACATTTGGGCATGTCACAATCGCACGAAAGAGGCATGTGAAGTGGGTGTATATGATTTAGACTGGCAGATGCACCCCGAGTATTCTCGTTCAACGTCTCATTATCTTTTGTCGGAGAAACCGATACCTCGCCCCAAATCTTTAGAACGCATGCTTCAGGCGGCAAGCATTCTTTCAAAGGATTTTCCCGAACTGCGCGTTGACTTCTACGAAGTGGACGGAAAACCCTACTTTGGCGAAATGACCTTCACCTCTGCCGCGGGCCTCAACTCCTTCTACACTCAAGAATTCCTCAACCTCCTCGGCGACTTATGCCACATCAAGTAACCCTCTCCATAGTTATGCCCGTCTTTAATCACGCTGATTACGTGATTGAGATGTTGCGTAGTATCCAGGAAAGTACATTTCTGGATTGGGAGCTGATTGCTATTGACGATGGTTCTGATGCGGAGCATTATGAGCGCGTGGCAGCTTTTTCCCAGCAGGATGCGCGCATTCATTACTTGAAGCGTGAGCAGCCAACGAAGGGCGCGCAGACCTGTCGCAATGAAGGACTCACGAAAGCGAAGGGGGAATTTATTTGTTTCTTTGATTCCGACGATTATATTGCTCCCCATGGGTTGGAACAGCGCGTAAAGGCGTTGCAAACGAGACCGGATTTGGACTTCATGGTGTTCCGTTCCGCCTCTTACCGAGAGGGGCGTTTTGACGCTACTCCTTCGTTCAACACCTACGGTTATCCCATTTTCAAGGACGATGTTGCGGCATTCTGTTCCCGCAAACTGCCCTTCATTGTTTGGAATAATATCTACCGACGTGCCTCGCTCATGGAAAAAGGTGTGACTTGGGACCTGAAGTTGCGCTCTTTGCAGGACGCACAATTCAACCTGCAATGCCTCCTTGCGGGAATGAAGTATGAATATGCCGATGCTCCCGCCGATTATGCCTATCGCCACGGGGTGGCAGGGTCTATCTCGAAGAAAATCAACTCTCCCGAGCATTTAGAAAGCAATCTTTACGCCGTACGCTCGTTTTACGAAGCGGTGCAAGAGAAGTTCGGCCATCGCTATGACCGCCAGTTATATCAAGGTGCAATGCAAATCTACATCACCGTATTGCGCAACGAAGCGCCCCAGTGGTTTGCGAAGCGCTTAGCGACTACGGTGAGAAAGCATTCCACTGGGTGGGGACTCTTATTTACATTGCAAGTCTTACTTACCTCTTTGCTCCTCTGCTTCCTGCCTGCCAAATTGGCACGTATGCTTCCGTTGTTCTTCAACCTCTATGCCGCACGCCGCTATGAGCAAGTGTGGAAACCCGCAGCCATTGGCAAATACCTCTTACTCCTTTGCTGTTTTCTCCCCTTCATCAGCAGTTGCGCACAACGGACTTCCGACCGCGACCACCTCTATGAATTAGCATGGAGTGACGAATTCAACGGCAAGAGTCTTGACACGTTGCTTTGGAGCAAGATGAAGCGCGTGAAGGGAGTGCGTTGCTTCATGCACTTCACCCATGACGAGCGTTTCTATGAGTTTAAGCACGGACGCTTACGCCTTTACGCCCGCCATAATGACAATTACATCCCCACGGATACGGCACAATATCTCACGGCTGGCATTACGTCGGAAGGAAAACTCCCTATTCGCTACGGCAAAATCGAAGTGCGCGCACGAATTAAGGGTGCGCAGGGAACATGGCCCGCTATTTGGACACTGCCTGAGGATAAGGCGTATCGCACTACCGAAAGCCCTTTCTACACAGAGTTGGACATCATGGAGTATGTGGATAAAAACACATTTGCCTACCAAACGGCGCACAATGCCTATACCCTTCGCGACCGAAAAAACTGGTATCGACCCAATCATCAGCACAAATCCGACATTAAATTTGAGAAATATAACACGTATAGTGTAGAAATTCTGCCCGAAGAAGTTATCTTTGCAGTCAATGGACTTGAAACCTTGCGCTATCCTCGCTTACCCGAGGAAGAACACCAGTTTCACTACGGCATTTCTTCCTTCCTCATGCTTCACATGCAGGTACATCCGCCAAAGTCTTGGTCGGAAGGCACTGACCCTGCAACATTCCCTGCTTATATGGATATAGATTGGGTTCGTGTGTACACATTAAAGAAATAAGATTTTGAAAAAAGTCTCCATCATCATAGTTACATACAACTCTGAGAAGGATATCTTTGATTGCGTGCGTAGCATTCAAGAATATGCAGATATTCCGCTCTCGGAAATCGAGCTTATCGTTGTTGACAACAACAGCCTTGAGCCCGATAAGATGTTTATGGAATTGCGAAACTTATGGGGCGACGATATTGTGTTAATTAAAAACTCATGCAACGGAGGGTACGGTCAGGGAAATAATGTCGGAATCCGTCGTGCATCGGCTCCCGTGATTCTTATCATGAACCCCGACGTGCGCCTTGCTTCACCATTCTTCAAAAAGCCCCTTATGGCTTTCACCAACAATGAGAAATTAATCATGTACGGAATGAAGCAATGGTACACTCCTACGATGCCGAGCCAAAGTTCTTTCTGTTGCACACAAACGCTAAACGGATATTTACGCAGTTGTATTGAGGCGCTTTCCAATAGGGTTGAATGGTACATACCTTCGTTAATGTATTTCTCTGGTTCCTGCTTCTATGTGCGTAAAGATAAGTTTGAGAAGATTGGTTTGTTTGATGAAGATTTCTTTATGTATGGTGAGGAAAACGATATTCATTACAAATTCAAGCGTCAGTTTGGAGCGCATTTCCATTATGACAAATCCTTAAGATACCTTCACCTAACGTCAGAGCGCCCGCCTAATGTCGCTTACGAACTAAAACTTGCCGACGTAGCCATACGTCGAAATCTTAAGCGCGGAATAAAGGCTCGTGTGACCATTAAGCGCTTAATTCAATGGTATCGTATGCGTTTCTGGCGCGAATGCCTAAAGAAGATGTTGGGCAAGCCACATCCGCATTACGCCATGCTGAAGGATTTATTGGATAAACTTTACACCATGAAGAAAGAGGGAGTATGAAACTTTGTATAGTATATAATTTTGCTCAAAAATACCGTGAAGGGATTTATAGACTTTTTGAGCAAGAATATGACTGCCATTGGGTATTCGGCAACAATGCTTCTGATATCAAGGGGCTGGACTTATCCCTACTCAAAAGCGTTAAGACCATAAAAAATAGGAAGTTGGTGGGTCCCCTTTACTACCAAGAGGGCGTTCCCTCACTCTTGAAGTCGCAAGATACGCTCCTTCTTTTGGGCGAACTCTATTGTATTTCTACTTGGATTCTTTTGTTCCTGCGCCACTTTATTCTGCGAGGCAAACGTGTGTTCTTATGGAGCCACGGATGGTATGGAAAAGAAAAGGGAATCAAGAAGATTTTGAAAAGATGGTTCTTCTCCATGAGCGATGCTACTTTTCTTTACGGAGATTACGCTAAGGAGGTGGCCCGAAAGCAAGGTTATAAGAAGAACAACCTTTATGTCGTGCACAATTCGCTTTACCACCAAAATCAAGTAACACTTCGTGAGAAGCAAGTGGTTTCCCATGTCTATAAAGAGTATTTTGGTAACGACAAACCAACATTGATTTTCATTGGTCGCTTGACAAAGGTAAAACGTTTGGAACTGCTGCTCCAAGCACTGAAAAAATGTGAGGACAACTACAATCTTGTGTTAGTGGGCGACGGAGAGAGTCGAGCGGATTTGGAACAAATGGTGGCGCAACTCGGACTCAGTTCTAACGTATGGTTTTATGGTGCTTGCTATGATGAGGAGGAGAATGCAAAACTTCTTTTTAACGCCGACCTTTGTGTATCTCCAGGGAATGTAGGTCTTACAGCTGTTCACGCAATGACCTATGGCACACCCGTAATTACGAACAATAATTTTGCATGGCAGATGCCCGAGTTTGAAGCAATACGACAAGGAGTCACAGGAGACTTCTTTGAGCATGAAAATGCTGACTCGTTAGCATTCTGTATCCAGCAATGGTTTGAAAACCACGGTAAACAACGCGAGAAAGTACGTCAGGCGTGTTATAACGAGATTGATCGTTCTTGGACTCCCAAATATCAAATGTCAATATTCAAATCTATTATCGGATGAACCTAAGATTTCTATATGCCAAACTGATGAAGAAAATTCGCGGAGCTTGTGTCCGCGATAGTCAAGTGGCAAAAACAGCTAAGATTTACTCAGGCACAGATTTCATAAAAAGTTCCGTTGGAAAATATACCTATGTGGGCTACGACTGCCATATAGATCGCACGGACATTGGAGCATTCTGTAGTTTTTCTGACCATATCTTCACAGGCGGAGCAGAACATCCTATGGAGTGGGCTTCAACTTCTACGATGTTTATTGACATTACGGGTAGTGGAGTCTCCAAGCGCTTTTCAAAACACTCATACGACATGATTAAGCGCACACGCATCGGCAATGACGTTTGGGTGGGCCATGGAGTAGTCATAAAGGGAGGAGTAACCGTCAGCGACGGCGCAGTAATAGGTGCAGGAGCCGTAGTGACTAAGGACGTTCCGCCTTATAGTATTGTAGCTGGAGTTCCAGCAAAGGTAATCGGTTACAGATTTGACCCTGAGACCATAGAATTGCTCTTAAAATCAAAATGGTGGAACTTGCCTGACGCACAACTTACTTCATTGGCTCCAATAGTTAAAGACCCTAAGGAATTTGCCAAACAGGCGCTAAAATTACAAGGATAAAAGCTTGGACTGATGATATTGCGCGATTCTTATTTCAGCCTCAAATAACAACTAACGAAACAAAATCAGGTGTATTGCCCAAACTTTTTAAGTTGCAAGCAATACACCTGATTTTTTGTGGACCAGGAGGGGATTGAACCCTCGTCCAAACGGGGACACCAAAAGCTTTCTACATGCTTATCTCTGCATAGGTTTTCGAGTTATAGCAAGACCAGAGCCACCAACTATAACCTTATCCTCTAAGAGTTTCATCCTTGGCGCGAGGCCACCGCAGACTATTCCTGATATTACTGCACCTCCGAATCTGAACGCCTCAAGAAGGGGGCAACAGGGAGATGTCTCATTTCAACACCTTGTGTCGAAATAAAGCTAATCTACTATTCTTCGACTAAGCAGCGAGAGCGTAGTTGTTTTCGCCAATTAAATTTTCGAGAGCCGAGATTAAAGTGCCCGCCCACACCCGCACTGCATGCTTACTCTTACCATCTACCCGCTGTCAAATCCAGTCTGGCCCGAAATTGGGGGATTGTAAGGCGAGAATCGGACTTACTTCTGCCTTTTAAGCATAAAAAAGTAGTAGTGTCTGTTTCTTGCGGGTGCAAATATACACAAAAAAACTTGTTGAAAGGGTTTATTGACTAAAATTTGTGTTTCTGCTGACATTTTGTAAGAATCCAGTTTTTGCACTTTTTTACACCTATCTTTTTATTAACTTTGCAATAAAATGAACTTTCTTACGTTATAGTGTTAACCTGTGACGCGAGAAACCGCCTCTCACCCCTCAATTTTTAAGCGCTCAGAACCCGCAAGGATTCTTCACTATATGATTTCAAAGACACACAACAGACGCAACGACACGGAACTCATCCCCGTGCACATGGCTTCATGGCAACTTGCTTTGAAGCGCATGTTTGATTTTTTGTGTGCACTTTTGGGCATTGTCTTTCTCTCGCCCATTTTTGTCATTATCTACATCGTGTTGCTGACTCAGCGCGACGGCCATCCCATTTTCTCGCAGGAGCGTATCGGCATGAACGGCAAACCGTTTAAGATTCTCAAATTCCGCACCATGCGTTTGGACGCCGAAAACGGCACTCCCCTGCTGGCACAGAAGGAAGACTCGCGCTTAACTTCCATGGGCAAATTCTTGCGTAAGCATCATTTGGACGAACTTCCCCAACTTTGGAACGTGCTTAAGGGTGACATGTCCTTCGTTGGTTACCGCCCCGAGCGCCAGTATTTCATCGACCAGATTATGACACACGACGTGCGCTATCAGTTCCTCTATCAGATGCGCCCGGGTATTACGTCCGACGCTACGATTTACAACGGTTACACCGACACTATGGAAAAGATGCTCGAACGCCTCTCTATGGACCTTCATTACCTGAAGACGGCATCACTTACGGGCGACATCATCATTATCCTGAAAACATTGGGCATTGTGGCAAAGGGAAATAAATAACCCTCCCTCACGTTGCTCGTTCAGATACAAACACGGAGTTCATCACTGGACTTCGTGTTTTTTATTTCGCCACGCCTGAAGAATCATTCCCCTCATCGTGCGCCACATTTTGGCATGCGTAAAAACAAGTAATGGTACGGGAAAAACAGACCCTGTAATTCGCAAAACAATAAGTAATATTGCAGGCACAAAGTCTCAAACAAAACGCCCAGTATTACTTTTTGTTTTGCCTCTGTCGAGCATCGTTTTAAACAACAGATTTTCACGGCAAAACAAAAGCGTGGAGCGACACTCTGAATCAGAATGTTGCTCCACGCTATTTCTATCAAGACGGGGCGTAAAAACTACGCTTCCACTCGGATGACACTTTCGCCTCCGATGGCCTTTTTAACCACGTTGATTCTCGGGGATATTTGCGTGCGGATGGCTTCCGTGTGGCTGATGATGCCAACCTTTCGGCCCTGTTGACTTTGCAAGTTTGCGAGTGCCTGCATGACGAGGTTGAGGGAGTCTTGGTCAAGATTTCCAAACCCTTCGTCGATGAAGAGACTGCCTATGCTGAGCCCCTCAGAGGAGAGGTTTGCCAGACTTAAGGCGAGCGCAAGACTCACTACGAAGGTTTCACCTCCGGAAAGGGAACTTACGTAGCGCTGTTGGTCAAACATTTCGCAGTCAATGATTTGCAATGCCAAGGTTCCCTCAACTGTGCGCAAGCGATAGCGCGGCGAGAGTTGGCGCAACTGAACATTGGCTTGCGCAACGAGATATTCAAACGTGTAACTCTGAGCAATTTCGCGGAACTTCTTACCGTCGGCACTGCCGAAGAGAGTATTCAGACGCAGCCACCAACCTAAGTTGTCCTCGGCGTCATTCAGGCGCTGCTGCATGAGTTGTGCGTCGTAAAGTGCCTTTTGGTGGAGTTTCAATTTGTCATTGATGCGTCCGTAGCGCTCAGTGGTTTCCTTAATATGCAGTTCTGTAGTCGCCAATGATTCGGTGAGTGATTCGCGTGTCTCTCCCTGACTGCTGTCGGGGCGCATGTTGTCTTGGCGAATGAGATTGAGTTGCTGTTCTGCCAGGTTGCGGGTGTTTTGCGTCACGGTCAGTCGGTCCTTACATTCAGCAATCTGTCGGCGCAAGGCATTCCAGTCGCGCTTATCGGTGAAGAGTCGCTCGAGTTCGGCAAAGCGCAGGGGCGAATGGTCACGATTATAGTTGTGCATCCAAAAGTCGAGTTGCGATGACTGTTGGGTGTATTGCTGGGTGAAATGCAGAAAGTCTTCTTCCAGTTTTCGCTTCGACCCACTGATTTCCGAGAGTTCGTTTTGCGCATTGTCAAACTGCACTTTCGCAGCAAGTTGCAATTCTGTGACATTGCGCACGATTTCACGCAAATCTTCGTCCACCTGTTCGGGAGTGCGTGCTCCGAAAAGGGCAGTGAGTTCGTCTTGCTTGATGCGCAGGAGTTCGCGGGTGGCATCGCGGTGGTCGCGGGTGGCATTGATGGCCTGTTGTGCCACTTGCAATTCCTTCTCTTGCTGATTCACAAAGTTCGTGTTGAGATCGCGCTTCTGCAGGGCCTCATCCAGCGCCTTTGATGTGTTCATCCATTCTCGATAAAGGGCAGAGAGATGTGTGGAATACTGCTCGGGATTGCTGCGCCACTTAGCTATCCATCCCGAATCGGTAATCATGAGGTCGAGGTCGGAATAAATTTCCTTCAATCTACGGTCTGAGATGTTGATGCGTTGCTTATAGTCGTTCTGCTTTGAGCGTATGATTTTCAACTGTGCGTCAAGTTGTGCCGCCTGCGCCGTTTCCTCTGCCACACGTTCCGACAAGGAGCGAATGAGTTGGTTTAAGGAGTTAATGGATTCCTGATTTTTTGAAACAACCTGGAGTTCCTCCTGCTGACGATTCAAAGTGCTCTCCGTGTTGTCGATAAGTTGCTCCAGGGTAATCATGCGCGCCTGGCGGTTAACGGAAGAGGAGCAATCCTTAAAGGTAGAGTCAAGGTCGGCAAACTCACGCCACTCCTGTTGTTGGTTTTGAAGGGCAGTGAGTAAGCGTTCGTAATTGCGTTGTTCCACTTCATACGCCCCCTGCTTATTGGCCAGGGTGGCACGTAAGTTACGCGCCTTGTTCTTCTGCGCTTCCAACTGTTCACTCGTCTCCTTGTAGCGCTGTTCTATGGTTTCGAAAATCTTACCAATCTCACGCGCGCTCTCTGTATGGTAAGGGTGGTGCGTACCTCCGCAGACGGGACACGGGGCTCCCTCTTTCAAATTACGGCGCATCGCTTCGATGCTCTGACTATTATTATAGGAGTAATTTTCTTGCGCCGCCTTGAAGTTTTGTGCCGCTGTGTCAATCTCTTGATCCTGACGGGCAAGGTCCTTAGTGAGTTGATCGATAGAAATGCGCGAAGCGTTAACCTGCACTTGCACTTCTTCCACCTCATCATAGGTCTTGACCAGACGCATCCAGAGTTGTTTTGCCGAACGTAAGGAAGCCAGGCGCGTCGTGTTATTAGCGATGTTCAGTTGTAACTGATGAATGTTTGTCAAGCGGTTTTGTTGCTCCAAGACAGCCACTTCGGCCTTTCTTGCACTCAACACGTCGCTCGACTTCAGCACTTCGCGATTGCTCTTTTCCAACAATTGGTCAATGCGTTGCTCTGCCACGAGTTGTTCTTGGTTTTCGCGGTGAAGGGTTGCGTTAGTGATGCTCTCCTTTTCGAGGTCGGTGAGTTTACTTTTCACCGTGTCAAATTTTTCAAACATCGTGCGGTAAATCGAAAGTCCCTGGAGCGAAAACTGCAAGGTGTTGATGTCCTTGCCCAAGTCTTCGAGTTCCTTCTTTTTGCTGTCGAGTTCCTTCTTACGCTCTTCGTAATCCTCATGTGCCTTCTTCATTTCCATGTCACGCGTTTCAAGAAGCACCATCTTTTCCTTAATCTCCCCTTGAATGGTCAATCCGCGCTGAATGTCAGGACGGCGCTGCTCCATTTGCTTCATGGCCTCAGACAATCGAGACGTAGCCAAATCATAGGCCATTCTCATGTCTTGCACCTTAGTGTTGGCGTCCTTTAATTGTGCCTCAACAATGCCACGCTCTTGCTTACATTTTTCAATGTTAGCCTTGTGGTTCATTATCTCATTGAAAAGCGGTTGTTGGCAAAGCACATCGTCATATCTTTCTAACAGTTCGCGCTCCGTGGTTAACCCAAGATAGACTTTATAAGCCTCTGAATAGGCCAACTCACACCTTTCAACTTCTGTTGTTGCCTTATCGTAATCGTCAAGCCACTTGAGTTGCTGTCGGGTAATCTTGCATTGATTGTCAAGGTCCTTAAGAGAGGTTTCAAGTAATGCAATTTGGCGTTGATAGTCAAGAATGTCCTCTTCATCTAACTTGTCGCGCATGACAACTTCCTTTTCCACCTGCAACTCTTTAAGCACCATCTCCGCCTTTGACTTTTCTTCAAATATGCGCATTGAAATCGCGCCATAGACTTCCGTGCCTGTGAGTTTTTCTAACAAAGCGGACTTTTCTTCTATCTTCGCATTGAGGAAGTTAGAAAAACTATTCTGCGCAAGCATCACGGTGCGCGAGAACTGTGCATAATCGAGTCCTACGGCTTGAACAATGCGGTCTTTTACTTCCGCTTTGTCATACACACGTTTGTTAGGCGCAAGTTGTTCTAACGTATGCACCACATTGTCGTAACTGCCCGTGCGCTTGAGGCGAACAAACCACGTTGCACGATACTGCGCACCCGTTGTGGCAGTAAATTCCACGATTGCAGCACCTTCTTTCTCACCTCGGCGTAAGTAATTGCGCACGTCGGAAGTGTTAATCTCATTTTTCTCTACATCTTCGTTCTTCAAGCGTTGCACGTTGTCAAATCGGGGTGCTTTATTGTAGAGCGCAAGGCAGATAGCGTCAAGAATCGTAGATTTCCCCGCCCCCGTGTCGCCCGTAATGGCAAAAAGGCCAGCCGAGCGCAAGGGTTCTTGAGTAAAATCTATGACATGTTCGCCTGCGAGCGACGTTAAGTTTCGTATGATAATTTTGGTTATAACCATGGTGAATCAATTCATTGCTTGTAAAAAACGTTCCATCATTTGCTCGGGCATTTCTTTGGTAAAGCGTTGTCGGTAATAGCGTTGTGCCATTTCCTGGGGCGTAATGTGGAGGGCGGCATTGCTAATGACAACTTCCTGTTCCTCACTTGTGCGCACGGGCATTTCTCTGACGATGCGACAGAAGTTTACCGCTTTGTCGCGCAAGAGTTCTGTGACTTCGGCAAGGAAAGTGGGTTCGGGTTGTTGTTCGAGAACGCGAATTTCCAAATAGTCCCACGCGTCGCGATTTGCCACTTCGCCCGCCTTGGGCAACTTTTCAAGCGCCTCCATCACCTCTGCCACACTCGCCGCTCCCTTTTCGGGAACGGAGCGCAACTTGCGCAGGGGCGTATAACTGAGTTGCTCCACACTGCATTTGCCTTCCTCAGAAAGGTGAATGCAATTCACGCCGTGGTCATAATGTTTCTCGCTAAAGGAAAGCGGAAGCGCGCTACCGGAATACCACATCTGGCGGTCGTAATCCACACACTGACGGCGGTGAATATGTCCAAGCGCCGTGTAACGCACTGCCTTATCCACATTTCTCGTCAACACAACATCCTGTCCGCCCACGACGAGGCGCTCACTATGTTCCTCCGAAATCTCTGCGCCAGCGGCGTAGAAATGTGCGGCAAGAATGGCGGGGAGTTTCTTAAAGTCCGTGCGATGAAGGGCTTTGAGCATCCCCTCTACATAATATTTAATACCCTCTCCAACAGAAAGCCCCGAGGGATAGTCCCCACTGCGCAAGAAGGGCAGAGCGAGGCAAACGAGTTGCGCTTCAGGATTCTCCCTACTGCTCAAGGGCAACAAGAGGTCCTCAAAATCGGGCGCACCTGCCTCTGTGCGCTTCACATATCCGCGCACGTAAATATTTTCTGCCTTCAAGAAGGGCGAGGGTGCCTCAAGGCGGTGGGCAGAATCGTGATTGCCGGCAATGATTACGACTTGCAGTCCCTCAACTGCCTGTGTGGCTTCCTTCAACACCTCATAGAAGAGGTGTTCTGCCGAAGCCGAGGGATTGGCATTATCAAAAACGTCGCCCGAAATGATTAAGACGTCGGGCTTACGCTCCTTGAGTTGCGCAATGAGCCAGTTGAAGAAATGGCGGTGTTCTGCCATTCTGTCATGGCGGTGAAATATGTTTCCTAAGTGCCAATCGGCGGTGTGAAAAATAAGCATGGGGGAAATGAGAAAGGAGAAATGAGAAAGGAGAAATAAGTGGACAGTGCTCGAGCGCCATGCGGATGTTAATACAACCCTACCACTTCCGCCGCCAACGCTTTGAGGCGCTCACGCAAGGCGGAGGGGGAGATGACTTCCAGCGATGGACCAAACGAAAGCAGGGCGGAGATAAAGTCTTTGGTAAGCGCTACGTTGAGGGTGAAACTTCCAGACGCCGCTTCCTGTTGCGAGGGATGCAAAGGGCGTTGGCGGAGGTAGGATGTGAGCCATTCGTTGCAACGAATCTCTACCCTTTCGGGCGCTATGTCATCTCCGCCAAAGGCACCGTAACTGTGTTGAAAATAAACGGCGGCATTAAAGGTTGCAGGTCGCGTAAAGCGTTGCGGGAGTTGCTGAGCGTTGCGAATACGGTCGAGAGCAAACGTGCGCACTTGGCTATGATGCGAAGAAAACCCCACTACGTAAGCATTGCCCTGCGTAAAGCGCAAACAGTAAGGCGCAAGAGTGAGCGTATATGCCGAGCGGTTGAGCGAATGATACTCCATCTTGACCATCCTTCGCTGTTCAATCGCCTCATGCAAGTTGGGCAAATACTCACCTCCCGAAACGTTGAAATCATCATTGCGCTCCAAGAGGAAGTTAAAGAAATCAACCTCACCCTTATCCGTATGCTCCAAGGCATATCGCCCATTGTGAAGCACGGCTCTAACTCCGTAAATGCGCATCATCTCATTACACTGGTCGTGAAAGGTTGACGGCGGCATGGGTCGGCCACGGTCGTCCTCGTCTGCCCAAGCATGGAGAATCTCCTGGCGCGTAAGTCCCTGCGGATGCTGACGCAACAGGCGTATTAACCAAAGTTTTTTATTGATTGCCATGATGAGAAGAAGCGTTTGGGGTGAGAATGGAACAATAGCGAAGCAGGCGCGAACCTTTTTGAGACTAAAAACCAGTCGTTTTACACTGACTTTTTCCGCAATCTTTTTCCGGGAAAACTAAGTGGCACTTAATTAAAATTTAATCTCAAAGAGTTTTTCCTAAGTGGCACTTCATTTTCAGCGTTTCTATTTGTGTTTTCTGCGTGCCTCACGGAGGCGCCTCAAAGTGGTTTTCTGACTCCGCTTTGACAAAGTTACGACTTTTTTTCTGAAATTTCTTTCAATTTATTTGGAGGTAAAGAAAAATTAAGTACTTTTGCAGTGTCATATTTAACTATTACACCAAAACACAATACTCATTATGATTGAAATTAAAGATATTTCGTTTGGCTACGGAGGCAAGTTAAACTCCGTGTTTAAGGACTTTTCGCTCACGATTGAGCCAGGAAGAATCTACGGTCTGTTAGGCAAAAACGGCACAGGGAAATCCACCCTACTCTATCTCATTGCCGGATTGCTTCGCCCCTTTAAGGGAGAGGTAACTGTGGATGGCATCGCCCCACAACTCCGTTTGCCCGAGACACTTCAAGACATGTTCATCGTTCCCGAAGAGTTTGAATTGCCCAAGATGACCTTAGAACAATACGTGCGTATCAACGCGCCCTTCTACCCTCGCTTCAGTTGGGACGACTTAGAAAGAAACCTGCGCGACTTTGAATTGCCCACGACGCTCAACCTTAGAGCGCTCTCCATGGGGCAGAAGAAGAAGGTGTATATGAGTTTTGCGCTCGCCACCAACACAAAGTTGCTCCTCATGGACGAACCTACAAACGGCCTTGACATACCTGCGAAGGGGCAATTCCGAAAGGTGATTTCGTCAAGCATGAACGATGAGCGCACCATCTTGATTTCTACGCACCAAGTGGGCGACGTGAACGTGCTTTTGGATTATGTGACCATCATTGAGCGGAGTCGCTTGTTGACAAACTGCTCTACGGCAGAAATATCCCGACTCCTTTGCTTCGATCAGCGACCCATGGGCGCGCCTACGGATGATGCGCTCTATGCTTACCCTTACATTGGCGGTCATCTCATTGTGCGCACCAACACAGAGAGCGAAGAGACGCCTTTGAACTTAGAACTGCTCTTTAATGCCGTACATGCCGACCCCCATTTGCTGCAAAAGGCGCGCAAGATTAAAGAAGAAACTGCTTATTACCCCCACTAAATCCACTGACAATGATTAATTTCTCATACCCTCGCTTTTGCCTCGTCTTACGTCGCGACTTGGCGGAACATCGTCGCACCTACATAGCCTTCTTTTGCGTTTTGGTCATCGCCCACACACTCATCCATTTCTTAGGTAATCTCATTGGTTTTCCCGAAGTGAGTTTCCCCATCCAGATGGTCCTTAATTGGAGCACATTTGCGTTGGCTTCTTGCTACGCCATGAGTCTCACCTATGCCCATCTCAACACGAAGGAGCATCGCATCTCAAACTTCATGTTGCCTGCCTCAAACTTCGAGAAGGCATTGTCACGCCATCTGCTCGCTATCTTTGGTTTTTGGGCGATGTACTTACTGAGTTACCTGTGTTCGGAAATTATTCAGGCGCTTTACATTAGTGTGCGCCTTGGAGTGAGTGAAGTGGCCAACCATAGTTTAATAGCGAACATCTTAAAGATTACGAATAACACATTGGTTCATATAAATATTGACCAATTAACGCCCGAGGTGCCTTGGTTGCTTCTGAGCATACACGCTTTCGCCGCAAGTTTGTTCGCGTTGGGCAGTGCGTATTTCCGCAATAAGGCTTTTATCAAGGTGTTACTCCTGACGTTTGTCTTAAATCCAATGGCGTTGTTCTATCCATTAAATATTTTAGAAAACAATGGGTTTAATGCAACATGGGTTGAGATTCTTTACGCCCTCTGTGTCTTAGGCTTAGCGGGCGGAGTGATTTATCTTGCCTACCGTCGCTATTGCCGTTTGCAAGTGCTTTAGTATTCACCCTTAAAACTCGACCATTATGAATTTTATAGACGGACAAGCCATCTACATTCAGATTGCCGAGCGACTGAGTGATGAAATCCTGGCGGGTATTTACGAAGCGGACAGTCGTGTTCCTGGAGTTAGGGACTACTCTGTGTTGCTTGAAGTCAACGTAAATACTACGGTGAAGGCCTATGACCTACTGGCGCAACGCGGTGTGCTGTATAGCAAGCGCGGATTGGGATATTTCGTTGCCCCTGAGGCGAAACAGATTATCCTGAATAACCGTCGCCACCATTTCTTTGAGACCGACGTGCCCCGCATTGCCCAAAAGATGCAACAACTCGGCATTTCGCTAAAGGAAATCACTGACATTCTCGGTAAGGAATTAAACCATGAAGCATAAATGTTTCACCCTTTTATTCTCAAGACAATGAATAGAATTTTTATAACCCTTGCGCTGCTGCTCGTTTCCCAAATGACATTTGCGCAAACCACTGACAAATTGATCGAGGCCTTAAACAAGGTGGAGGATACGGAAGTTTTCGATTTTCCTTCGGTAATCGTTAAGATGATGAACAAAGGTTGGAAGGACAAAACGAAAATTGAGAGCCAAACGATTATTTCTAACGAAACGCATCCCCGAGAATTTTGCGAACAACTGGAAGTGGAACTCAAAAAACTCCTGGATAATGGTTATAAACTCAACGAACAAGCCACCCCTGAGGGAGACACCATGCAGAGTTACGTTTTGGGTGACGACAAATTTGCTCATGAAATTGTCTTTCGCTTAGTGGGCAAGGGTGCGCTCCCAATGATTATCACCATGAAGGGAAAGATTGATTACAACAGCCTAAAGGGAGACCTCAGTAAGCGACCTACGGTTGACATTAACTTCCTGAAGCGCGCGGAAGAGATTATGATCAACATGTTTTAACCACTATAATGGAAACATCACGCATTTTAAACCGAATTTTTAACCTTTAACACATTATTAAGACTATGAAAAAAATAATTCTCGCACTCATGTGCATGATTGCACCCAGTGTATTTGCTCAAAACTCAGCAGAAGAAACCACCGTTAAAAAGTCTTGCCCCTTTGCATTAGACTTCAACTTCAACGGAACTACCGAAAACAAAGGCAAGCAATTTTTAAATTCATCCGTTCGCCTTTCTTACACTCCTGCATGGCGCTTGGGCGTTGTCGGAGAAGTTGGAAGCAACCTTATGTTAAGCGACGTGAATGGCAATAAAGATTGGGACGATGCGTTGACTCTTGGTGGCGGTCTTACCTTCCGCTTGGGCGACCTTCTTTTGGATGCCGACACCAAGCAATACCTACGTTTCAAGATTACAGCAACAATGGGTAGCACCGTCGGTAATGCTGCGTATAACTACACTTACTATGACGCAGGCATAACCATCATGCCTACAAAAAAATTTGACTGGTTGCGCCTCAACTTGGGTTATCGCCACAACAATTTCCACAACAATGCCATCAAGAACTTTAACGGTGCCTATGCGGGCTTGACCTTTAATTTCTAATAACCTTTCTGCAACCTGAGAACCTTATTTCATCCTTACTACCCTTAAATCCATCTGAAAACTAACCTTTTAACTTAAATCTAATACTATGAAAAACCTTATTTTAACTCTCATCGTTGCGCTCGTAAGTCAATTTTCTTTTGCTCAGAATACCAAAGATTTTTACGAAAGTATGAAGCAAGTTTCAGGTACGGAATCTGTGAAATTTCCTTCTTTTCTCCTGAAAATCATGAATAAAGGCACGAAGAACAAAGCGAAGATTAAGAAGATGCGCATGGTTATCAATGAAACGAATGTCCCCGAGTTTTGCAAGCAATTAGAACTTGAAACTCAGAAACTCCTGGACAATGGTTTCGAACTGGTTGAAAGACCCACTAAGGACGGCAACACGCAGCAATGTTACTTGTTGGGCGACGCCAAGGTGGTGAAAGAATTTGTCACCATTCACAAAAAAGGCAACGCAACTTACCCCATGATTCATATAACAGAGGGAACGTTCGACCGCTCACAGTTTACAACCGACATGTTAGACTCTCCCGAAATCAACGCTGAGTTCCTGAAAAAGGTAGATGAACTTGCGGAAGAACTGTTAACGGAATACGCCCCCAAATTAATCGAAGAGATGTCTGAATAACACACATCATCAGGTTCTTAGGTTGCATAAATCTACATAGGTTATTCTGACAGAAGAACAAAAGAACTAAACGCCAGTTTCACCCCCTTTTGTTCCGATGTCTCCACCTTCAAATCCGAATCCTTTCCAACTTGCGTGGAGAGGGTACGGATTTAAGCGATTTCAGGAGTTTGACGGGAATGTGGGGGTGAGAAAACCGATTTCCCCACGAACTTAAGGGATACAGAGAGAAAGGAATCATATCCCCTCCCAATCTTAAAGGATACCAAGATAATATTAAGAGAATAATGAATATAGTAATCATACCCCCTCCCCGCCAAAGGCGGTACTCCCCCTATCTTAAGGGGAG